>CANQOM010000141.1 GCA_947625445.1 Candidatus Gastranaerophilales bacterium | reverse complement strand
CATAATATAAAATATGTTTCATTAAGATATTTTAATGCATGCGGTGCATCTGAAGACTCAGATATAGGAGAAGATCATACACCGGAAACTCATTTAATTCCTCTTGTATTACAAGTTGCAAATAAACAAAGAGATGTAATACATATTTACGGAGATGACTATGATACAAAAGACGGTACCTGTATAAGAGATTATGTTCATGTATTAGATTTAGCTCAAGCACACATACTTGCGGTAAAATATCTTTTAAACGGAGGAAAGAGTGACGTTTTCAATTTGGGAAACGGATTTGGCATCTCTGTAAAAGAAATTATAAATACGGCACGTGAAGTAACTTTATGTCCAATTCCTGAAATTATATCACAAAGACGAGAAGGAGACCCCTCAATCCTAATAGCTGACAGTACAAAAGCACGTAAGATTTTAAATTGGGAACCAAAATATTCTAATCCTTACACTATTATATCAACTGCTTGGAAATGGCATAAAACACATCCATATGGATTTAATTTGAAAGAACACATAAATAAGTGAAATTACATACCAACCTGTACTATTTTATTCAGTGATTCAAAAAACATTCTTATTTTAATCAAACAAAATTAAAGAGGACAATTTTCTTCTGTCCTCTTTAATTTACGCTTGGTGCAATTGCCTTGCGTTTTCATCGTACAAAAAACAAAAACAATAAAAAATACCCCAGAGTTGTCGAGTTAAGAACTTGGTTACTTGAAAATATAGCCTAACTATACAACTATATCTTTCAATTGCGCTTCTATTCCTATTTGTTCGGGTTCGCCTTTGAACAAGCTTTGCAAAATTTCCAAACCTGCTTTATGTTGTGAAATACCATCAGTATTATATTCTTCTATCCCTTTTGCCTTAATTGGCATTATTATTTTAGCAATGTCAACAGGAATTTCACTGTCATAGATATATTCTATGGCTTCTTTTTTCTGATTATACAAAGAGGCTTTTTGGGCCGAAACGGCAAGTGTATCAAGCGGGGTGGTATCAAGTTGTGCTACGACTGCCAATCTGTTTTGGCTTCGTATTTTTAATTTGTTAGTATCAAGTGCGTTCGTTGGAATTTTTATGCACGCAATATTACCTTTTCCGTGTTGTACACTAGATACAAGATTTGCAAGAAGAGACATATCTGTATCAGCTGCAAGACTCCAGCTGCCATCTATTTTCCAGTATTTCAAAAAATTGTTCATATCCACCATAAAAATCCCCTTCATATCGTTATTGGGATAATATGGTTTTATTTTTCCGTCTTGCATAATTTTTTTGAGCGAATTTTCGTCTGTAAAATGGTATAAAAATCTTGGAATTTTATGTTTGCCGAGTTTTTGAATAGCAGGAATGTTTGTTGTAGCCATTTGCTCCAAAGAAGAAAATAATTTTTTGCTACCACTTTCAATTGGTTTTACTACAATATTTTTGGGATTTTTAGAGCTTAAGATTAACTTTGTACCGACATCTTTTATATCCGTTAATGATTGAATTGCTTTTATACTCATAAAACACCTATAAAAATA
Source organism: Candidatus Gastranaerophilales bacterium (assembly GCA_947625445.1). Classification (GTDB taxonomy): domain Bacteria; phylum Cyanobacteriota; class Vampirovibrionia; order Gastranaerophilales; family Gastranaerophilaceae; genus Avigastranaerophilus. The sequence goes on along the minus strand of CANQOM010000141.1, from coordinate 3,081 downwards.
TAAAAACAAATTCAAGGGAAAAATTTACAATATATTTGCAATTGTTAAGATTTGCACTACGAAGAGAATGAATAAGTCCGCAAAAAATAGAACTACAATTATTGAAACAATTAACGAAATCTTGAATTGTTTGTTGGCTATTTCTGGCTAAAATATATTTAATTCGCAAGATTATTAATTTTTTATTAGTTATTTCAAATACATTGTCTATTAAATGAGTTTATTAATATTTTTATTAAGAGATTTTTCTATATTATTATCTGTTTCAATAATGGGATTACGCTGTTTATTCATTTCGTATAAGCTTCAATTTCTTTCCACAAGGGTTTATTTATAGAATAGACGATATTAAGTTGTTAAAATAATTTAGCTTTAATTTCATTTTTCTTTTTATTATTACTAAATTTAGTATATAAGATAGCTAAAATAGTTATAAATAAACTACTTTAGCTATCTTTACTATAGTTACTTATATTTTATTAATAAAATATGCTATAATGCAGAAATTATTAATGCCAAAAATGCAATTATGTTTGAAATGATAACTCCCCAATGCATATGTCTTTTCTTCTTGCCAACAAAATCATTTAAACGATTTGCAATATCGGTTAAATCCATTAAATAAACCATAGAGTCTCTTAAAAGGCAGTATAGCTGATATTCTGAACCATCATTTAATCTTCTGCCACCAGTCCCTTTTGCAAGTCCGATATCTTTGTTAAATTGCATACTAGTAAAACCAATACGTCTGATAATATTTACTATATTTATGCTAATTTCTTCATCAATTTCAGATAGAACATATTTTATATCTTCATTGGCAGTTTCTAATAATTGCTTACAACGCAAAGCAACAGATACAAAATCATCATATCCAAGTTTTTTCCAAAAACTATCCAAATCTCTAATATATTCATTAGCTTTTTCTTTTTTGTTATCTAAAAATTTTAAGTTATTATTTAAGATTTTCTTAATATCTTTTAATGAAACATGGGAATATTCGCTATATAAATTATTGTCTACCATTTTACCTCCAAATAATTTTGTAACTTTTTGCAACTATCGAAATTTTGTCGTAAAAAATACGCCTGGCGCGATTCGAACGCGCGACCCACTGCTTAGAAGGCAGTTGCTCTATCCAGCTGAGCTACAGACGCATATATGTTTTATTAAATCATATAAATTTTTTATTTCAAGAAATTTTTTAATTTTTAAATGTTAAGAATGTAACGTTTTTAGAAAAAATACGCAATTTAAGATAAAAAAAATACTTTATATATATAACTATTCAGGAGAATTAAATATGATTGGTTCTATAGGTTCAAATGATTATTATAAATACTCAGCATCCGCAGGCTACGGCAACGCGAATCCATTTGGAGTAAATAAACAATCTTACGGAAAAGAATTTCCTGAAGAAAAAAATATTAATGTTGGAATTAATCCTTTTACCTCAGGGGGTAATACACAAGGAATAAATGGTTCTCAGAATACTCAACCAACAGACCTTGTATCTCGTTTAGACAGAATAGATGCTTCTTATCAAGCTCCTGAACAACGTGATTCCTCTAGAGGTCAAAATCTTTATTGTTGGGCTTAATATTTGATTAATTCTATATTTTAAAATATAATTATTGCATGAAGAATCTGTATAATATTGATGATTGGACAGATAATTGCCACCTCAGGTTAGGTGAAATTTTAATTGAGTCAGGTAAAATTGATTTGATTCATTTAGCCATGGTTCTTGATATACAGAGATTCAAGAAAATGCCTATTGGAGAAATTTTAATTTCTATGAAAATATTATCCAAAGAAGATTTAAATCAGGCATTATATATTCAGAATGAAATTAAGAAAAGATGCAATAATGCATAAAAATATATTAAAAAGTCTTATAATTATTTTTATGTTCGCACTGTTGAATAATAGTGCAAGGGCAGATGTTATAGAATTTGCTCAAATTAGCGACGTTCATTACCGACTTGATAATGAAGCATCCAATAAATATCTTTATTTTCTATCTCTGTCTTTAAAGAAAAAGAATCCGGATTTTGCAGTTTTTCTTGGTGATAACGTAGATAAATCAACAGAAGAAAATGTTATAGGCTTTATGCGTGCAATCCACTCGATACAAATTCCATATTATATTGTTCTAGGAAAAACAGATGCACACAGAATGAACGGACTTGAAAAAGAAGTATATTTAGATATTGTAACTACTTTTAACAGAAATCAAAGTGAAAATGCAAAGTATTATTATTTTAAACCAAATCATAACGTAATATGCGTCGTATTAGATGATACATCTGACTTTGCAAAATCAACACACGGAGAAATTTCAGATGAACAAGTAGAGTGGTTAGATAAATTATTGACAAAAAACCCCAAAAAACTATTCATTATTTTCCAACATAGCCCTTTAGTTCCGCCCAGAATTGAATACAAATTGTCAATGATAAATACACAAAAATACGAAGAAATGCTAAAAAAACATAAAAATGTAATTATAATTTCTTCAGGCAATTACCATCAAGAAGCCATTCAACAAGATGAAACAGGAGTGAGACACATCTCTGCACCTGCGTTCAAAGATATACCCCCCTCCTATCAATTAATTAAAGTTATTTACGATAAAGACAAATATAATTCACCAAAAGATATAGAAGTAATAACAACTAAAATAAAAGTCTGATTATTTAGTTTTATAGACATAATCTCTTGAACAAGATAATATAGCATTCAATAATCCTTGATTATTGTCAATGTTAAATCCTGAATTTTGAAGTAATTGTTTAAATCTCATTTCCCAATACTCATACATTTCTTCTTTTGAAACATCTAAAACATTAGCAATAACACTGACAGATTCCCAATCTAAAGGTAATGGTCTTGCACCTCTTAAAATATCAACAATCTCAAGTCTTTGTTTTCTGGGAAATGATTTTAAAAACTGAACTGTTGTTAATTTTTTATCTTTTTGTTTTTGTCTTATAAATTCAGTAGTTTCATCAATAACTACAGGGTCTTGAGGAATTTTATATTCTGCAAATTCTTCCGGAGATATATCCATAACTGCAG
>CANQOM010000140.1 GCA_947625445.1 Candidatus Gastranaerophilales bacterium | reverse complement strand
ATGGCAAGTATAACAGACATATCTTCGTGACCTTGTCTGCCTGTCATCATACCCAAGTCATGCATTAATGCAGCTAAAACTACGGCACACATACTATCTTCAAATGTACCCGTTTCCTCTTCTTCTACAGATGTTTTTATTCCTGATTCGTGCAATATTGTCAGCATTTTTATTGCATTTATCGCAACTTGCCTCATATGTACAGGACCATGGTCATTAAATCCAAGTCTTTTTATTGATACATTATTTGCATAATCCTGCATCTCTTGCAATTCAATATCATTAAACAATAAATTAACCAGTTCACTGCATTTCGGATATAATTTTAACTTTTCAGTTATTTTAGATTCAGTTGCTACTTCTTTTACTGATTTCATAACAAATACCTCTATTCAATTCGGAGCCGGTCTTTGATTTTACCTAATATCACACTTTATTTTATTATAACAAATTTATTCTTAACAACATATAACTTAAAAAAGATTAGAAGATAAGTATCTTTCTCCGGTATCAGGAAGTAAAACAACAATCATTTTATCTTTATTTTCAGGTCTTTTAGCAAGTTCTGTTGCAGCCCATAGTGCCGCACCTGAAGATATACCGACTAAAAATCCTTCTTTTTTTGCCAAAATATTAGCGGTATTAAATGCATCTTCATTTTCTACTTTTATTATTTCATCATATATGTTTGTATTTAAAGTAACAGGAACAAATCCTGCCCCTATGCCTTGAATTTTATGTGAACCTGAATAACCTTGAGATAATACAGGCGATGAAGCCGGCTCAACTGCAACTATTTTAACTTCGCTTTTTTTAGACTTTAAATATTCTCCAACACCTGATATTGTTCCTCCTGTTCCAACCCCTGCAACAAATATATCAATACATCCTTCTGTATCTTCCCAAATTTCAGGCCCCGTTGTCTTAATATGAGTTTGAGGATTAACAGGATTTGTAAATTGTCCGGGTATAAAACTGTCAGGATATATTTTGGCTAATTCATCAGCTTTTTCAATAGCACCTTTCATTCCTTTTGCACCATCCGTCAAAACCAATTCTGCACCGTATGCTTTTAATAAATTCCTTCTTTCTATACTCATTGTTTCTGGCATCGTTAAAATTATACGATAGCCCTTTGATGCCGCAACAGATGCTAATCCTATTCCCGTATTTCCGCTTGTCGGCTCTATTATAACAGAATTTGGTTTTAATAAACCTTTTGCTTCAGCATCTTCTATCATTGCCTTTGCTATTCTGTCCTTTACACTTCCTGCAGGATTAAAATACTCCAATTTCGCTATGATTTTTGATTCCAATTTATTTTCATCTTCGTAATTTTTTAGTTCCAATAATGGAGTTTTTCCAATCAAATCAGTTATTTTTTTATATATTCTCATATTATTACCCTCTAAATTACTTTTAAAGCAGAAAGAATAATATCATTGCAAAAAATAAAAGTCAATTAACCTTATAATTAAAGTTATATTTATGATAAAATAAAGAAGCAGGAGAGTATAATAATGTACACTATAAAAGAAGTTTCCAAAAAACTGGAAATATCTGAACATACATTAAGATTCTGGGCGAAAAGCGGATTTTTCCCCTTCGTGAAAAGAAATGAAAATAATATTAGAATTTTCACTGATAATGATCTTGAATGGGTAAAAATTGTTAAATGTTTAAGAGAGGTCGGCATTGAAAATAAATCCGTAAAAAAATATGTAGAACTTTGTATTAAAGGGGATGGTACAATAAATGAGCGTTATCAAATTATAAAAAATTCAAGACAAAAAGCTCAAGAGCAATTAACCAATATTAATAAACAATTAGAACTTTTAAAATATAAAGAAAATTATTATAAAAATCTAATAAAAGAAAATTTAAAGGATACTTGGAATCCTATGAATCATAACTAAAAGAGAGACTTATTTACTAAGTCTCTCTTTTAAAATAATATCAACTGTTTTATTCTTAAGAATAATATTTATAAAGCTCTACTAATTCTTGAGAATTTTCACTTTTTTCTTTGTCAATTTCCTCTTGGTCTTTAATATTGAGCAAACTTTCTGATTGAGATATTTTTACTGCTTCAATAACCATTTCCGATGAACCGATAGAATAATTTAAATCTTTACTATACTTTTCTTCAGTAGTTCTTATATCAGAAATTATTTTATCTCTTTCATCTTTAGATGAGGCTTCTGTTAAATTTGTATATAACTTTTTCAATTTTGAAATTTGAGATGAAGTTAAATTGCTGCTTGCAAAATTATATTCCATTTGATATCCATACATTTCTTTGTTTAAATTATATACATTTTCTTTGAATTTATCATTTAATTCTTCTAATTCTTTATCATCAGTACAATTTTCCATAACAGATAGTAAAGATGCAGTTTCATACGATTGTGCCGCAAATACACAATTACCTATTTGTTGATAATTAAGTACTTTTTCTTCTTTTGTCATATCTGTAGAATTAATTATATTCAATATTTCCATTGTAATAGCACTTCTGTCATCTTTATTATCAGCCGATGATAATTCGGTATAGTAATCATATAATTGATTTTTTACATCTTCAGGCAATTTGCTCTCGTATTGATATAATTTAAGATTATATTGATTTAACTCTATAGTATTATTGGTATTTAACATTCTCATTTGAGCAAAAATACTACTTTTTCCTTCATCACTTTCTGAAGCATCATATTGCTGCTGCATTTCATTCAGTTGTTTTTGTTGTGCAACATCAATACTTACAATAAATTTATTCAATTCTGAAGCGAATTGTTCATTCGATAAATCCCATTCTGATGCTTCTTTAAATAATTTTGCATATGCATCTACACGTGCAGTTTCAGAAAGAGAATTAGAAGCTATTTCATTTATTTCTGCAAAAGAATTTGTTTTAATATTATTTTCTATTGTATCTGTGTTTTCGTAATTATCTTTTAAATAAGAATAATCATATACATTAGTTATTCCATATTCCTGCCCTACAGGAATTATTGTTTGAACAACTTGTTTTACACCGTCAGGGAATGAAGGTGTTATTACCTTTAAAAATTCTCTGCTTCCATCAATATTTTCCTTTACAAATACATTAAATACGTCTTCTCCGTTTTCATCTTTAGAAAATTGAGCTTCATATCCGTCAAGGTCTAAATCAATTCCTATTTTGTTTAATGCATCAACCGCATCATCATATGAAACTGTTTCTCCTCCATATAATGATTCATAAGATTTATTTCCGACATCTTCATTCTTTATTGTTCTTATTGTATTTAATCCGTAAAAACTGCCAACTCCAAGAGCAGGTACATTATCTTTATCGGTACTACTTAACTTATCATTTATTAAATCATCAAATTTTTCACTGTATTCTTTTATTTCATCTTCAGTTGCATCTGTTGAAAATTCTATTGTATCATTTATCATTTGAGGTAGAAAAAGTGATAGTTCATCATTGTTAAATACAGGCGCATTACCATCAGGCTCCATATTCTCTAAATATTTTACAATAGAAGGTTTGTAACTCTGTAAAAGATCTTTAATCGGTAAATTGCAATCAAAATTTGACATATTCTTCATCCTTTTTATTTAACTGATATTTTTTATATCGGTCAAATTTTGAAAATATTTAGCTTTTTAAAAAAAATATTACAATAATGTTACAATTTCTTTTCAAAAATATCATAACCCAGTTCAGTCAATAGAGTCTTTTTTACTTCATCAGACCAAATAACTCCGTCAATTTCTTTACCTTCCAATGAATTTACCGTATCTATAATATTTTGTTTTACTTCCGGATGTTCTTTTAAATAATCACTTAATTTTTTGGAACTTCTTTCCATGTTTTTATCTTTTCTGATACAAATTAAATTCCCAATATCATCACTTCCGCTGCGAGATTTTGGAATAATATGTTCAATAGTTTTTGTATTATGCACCTCAAAAGGCAAACCTGAATATGCACATTTTTTGAACATTCTCTTAAATTTTTTTCTTGTGCCAAATGCAGATTGAAACAAATAATTATTTAACAAATTTATTTTCATAAATTTATCTCCAAAAATATTAAATATAAAAATAAATATTTTTGTCTGTTATTTTTTACATGCTTTAGCTAATTTACCTTCGGGAATAAGCCGATATCCTCCGCCATAAATTGTTTCTATATATTTTTTACCATCAGAAATCTTATCCAATTTTGTTCTTATATGCCTCATATGAACCCTTATTGTTTCTACTGCATCATCTGAAGAATATCCCCAAACATCATTTAATATTTTTGCACTTGATACCATATTCCCATAATTTTGCATTAACAAATTTACTATATCAAATTCTATAGGAGTAACTTTTGCCGATTTTCCGTTTATTTCAATTGAATATGTTTCCGGAATTAATGTCATATCTCCTTGTGTTAATACTTCTTTTTGCGCAACAGATTTCGGGATATTATTTGTCCTTTTTAATAACGCTTTTACTCTGGCAAGCAATTCTTCCATTTCAAAAGGTTTAACTAAATAATCATCTATACCAATATTAAATCCCTGAACTTTATTTTGTAACATGTTTAATGCAGTAAGCATAATTATAGGAATATCTTTAGTTGTTTCATTTTCTCTTACTCTTTTTGCAACAGTATACCCGTCAATTTCAGG
>CANQOM010000139.1 GCA_947625445.1 Candidatus Gastranaerophilales bacterium | reverse complement strand
GGTTACAGAGTTCACTTTTATGCCGCTATAGGACCATATAAAGGCGGTTTAAGGTTTCATCCAAGTGTAAACCAAAGTATTATGAAATTCTTGGCATTTGAACAAATATTTAAAAATGCTTTAACAGGACTTCCGATAGGAGGAGGTAAAGGCGGTAGTGATTTTGATCCTAAAGACAAATCAGATATGGAAATAATGAAATTCTGTCAGAGTTTTATGACTGAATTACAAAAACATATCGGACAAGATACTGATGTTCCTGCAGGTGATATTGGTGTTGGCGGTAGAGAAATCGGATATTTATTCGGGCAATACAGAAAAATAAGAAATACATATGAAGCCGGTGTATTAACAGGAAAAGGATTGGAATACGGTGGTTCACTCGCAAGAAAAGAAGCTACAGGATACGGTCTTATGTATTTCATGAGAGAAATGCTTAAGGCAAATAATATTGAAATATCTGGTAAAACTGTTATTATCTCGGGTTCAGGCAATGTTGCTATTTATGCTTGCGAAAAAGCTCAACAAATGGGTGCAAATGTTGTTGCTATGTCTGATTCTACAGGTTGTATTTATGATAAAAACGGTATTAAATTAGATTACATAAAAGAAATAAAAGAAGTGCAGCGCGGAAGAATTAAAGATTATCTTAAATTCGTACCTTCTGCACAATATAGTGAAAATAATTCAAATAGCACACCTGCCGTATACAATATTCCTGCAGAGATTATTTTACCTTGTGCAACACAAAATGATATTAATCTTGAAACCGCAAAACAACTTGTTCAAAACGGTGCAATAGCAGTTGGTGAAGGTGCAAATATGCCTTGCAATAATGAGGCAATTCAATACTTTATAGAAAATAATGTTCTTTTGGCTCCCGGAAAAGCTGCAAATGCAGGCGGTGTTGCAACGTCAGCATTGGAAATGAGTCAAAACTCCATTAGAAGTTCTTGGTCTTTTGAAGAAGTTGATAAAAAACTTGAAAATATTATGATTAATATTTTTAATCAATGTCAAAATGCTTCTAAAGAATTTGGATACAAAAATAATTATGTTATAGGTGCTAATATTGCGGCATTTAAAAAAGTATCAAATGCTATGATAGCTCAAGGGATTATCTAATAAATATTTGATTTTAAAGAAAAAAGGACTGACCATAAATCAGTCCTTTTTATATATTATTTATTATTAAGCAGCTATTTTTTCTTCTTTTAATAAATCTTCTTCTTTTTCTTCTTCAACAGAAGCGGCAGTTTTGTCTTCGATTTCATCCGGAAGGATAGTTTCAGCTTGGCTTGATGCAGCTGATGCTTCAACCGGTTCTTCTTCTGCAACTTCTTTATTATCTTCTTTATTTTCTTCTGTTAATGTATTAAAGAAGTTTTCAGATTTTTCTTTTGCTTCACTTTTTATTGCGTTATCAATTCCTTTAATTTCTTCATCTGTTAAATCTATTGATGAATAAATTTCATTTAATTCTGCTCTTAAGTCTTTTACTTTTTCTGTATATTCATTATAGAAATTGATATGTGCTTGTAATTCATCTGAAATGTCGAAACTTGCTTCATCTTCTGAATCTTCTGCTTCTTCAGCTGCTTCAGTTTCCCCTATTCCATCTGCGGCTTCAGCTTCTTCTGATAAATTAGTGAAATTATAATTATCTTTTAACCAATTAATATCGTCAGAAGTTTGATATCCATCAAGTGTTTCACCATTTAGAGTAACATCAAATGTTCCCCATAATTCGTTATTTTCGCTGCCTTCTCCAACATTAAAGTTGTTAGGTCCGACATTTTCTTTAGCTTGTTCATGTTGTTTAGTATTGATAGCTAAATCAGAATCTTTACCGAATGCTTCTTCTATGCTCATTGCTTTTTGATTACCATCTGCATCGGTTTTGTATACCATTACACCGCCAGCAGATAATTCTTGTGCATTTACTGTTCCGTCACCATCTGCGTCTAATGAAGTCATTTCTTCCCAAGCTTCTTTTTGACCTGTTAATCCGCCTTCATAGCCTAAAAATTCTTTTTCTGATGATAAATCTCCGTTTTTATCTTTATCTATAAAGAAGTCATATTGATTTCCTTCTGTATCTTGGAATCCTTGAGGTTCACATGGAGGAGGACAACATTCTTCTTCAGGTACTTCTACTTCCTTTGAGCCTTCTATTGCATTTATATCTCTTTCAATTGTTTGATTTTCTGAAATTAAATCGTTTAAATCGCCTAACAATTCATCAGCTTCATCTAATTCTTCATTAGCGGTTGTCATAAGATTTACTGCATCTGAAACATCAGGAGCATTAGGCATTTCTGATTTTATATTTTCGTTAAGTTCTTCTCTTGTCATACCTTCGCCGCCTTCTTTGTTAGCAGCTTCGAATGCTTGCAGATTTTCTTTTTGAACTTCTTTTGCTTCGTCTTTGTGTTGTTCTACTGCTTTTTGTTGTTTTGTTTTTGCTTCTGATATGTTATCTTCTGCTGATTCTGTTTTTTCTTGAATTTCATCTTCAAGTTTATTCATAGCTTCATCATTGTCATCTTTTTCTTCTTTAAGCTCTTCTAATTTTTCTTCCTCTTCTTCAGTGAGTTCACGAGTTTTTGTTATAGTTTTTGTTCCTTTTGTGTCTTCTATATTTTGTGCTTCTTCGACTGCATCATTAGCAGTTTCTTCTGCATCTTCAGCTTTTTCTGTGTCGCCTGCTTTTTCTGCTTCTTCTTTTTCTTGAATAGCTGCAGCTGCTATAGAATATTCATCTTCAATTTTATCTAAAGTTTTTGTATTATCTTCAGAATTTGAATCTGAAAAATTTAAAATAGCTTCTTCTTCTTCATTTTGCTTATTTATTTTTGATAAGCCACTTGTTTGTGTTTGTTGAATTCTTTGTAAATCGTAAAGTGAATTAATACTATTCGCCATAATCGCAATCTCTCTTTCCTTTTCTCTCCTTAAGTTTATAAAAACAAATTTTGTTTCATAATTGACAAATCTATAAAAAATTAAATAGTTTTTTCCTTTAAAAGCATTGATTTTTTTATGAAAATTAATAGTTAATAAAACTTAACAAAAGAAGAAAAACATGAAAAAGACAGGTATTTCGACCTGTCTTTTTAAATATTAAATAAAGTATAATTATTAATTTTTATCAAACATTTGTTTAATACCGTCTACTGAACTTAAAATACCTGTAGCTTCATAAGGCATATAAACAACTTTGTTATTAGCGCCTTTTGTAATATTAGTTAGTGTTTCTAAATATTTCATAGCAATTAAGTATTGATCAGGTTTTCCTTTGTCAGCGAGGGCATTAATAATTCGGTTAATAGCTTCTTTTTCAGCATCTGCTTCAATAATACGAGCTTGAGCTTCACCTTCCGCTTTAAGTATTTCAGCTTGTCTATCAGCTTCAGCCCTTAAAATTTTAGCTTGTTTTTCACCTTCTGCTTTATTAATAGCAGCTTCTTTTTCACCTTCTGCGGTCAAAATAGCTGATTTTTTTACACCTTCTGCCTCTAAAATAGTAGCACGTCTGTCTTGTTCAGCTTTCTTTTCTTTTTCCATTGCTTGTTGAATAGATGCAGGAGGGTCGATATCTTGAAGTTCTACACGATTAACTTTTACTCCCCATTTATCTGTTGCTTTATCAAGAATTTCTCTTAATTTATCATTTATAATGTCACGTGATACCAATGTTTCATCTAGTGCTAATTGGCCTACTAAGTTTCTTAAGTTTGTTTGTGTTAATTTTTCAATAGCTTCAGGCAAATTTTCTATTTGATAAACTGCTTTTTTTGCATCTACTATTTGAAAATATAATAAAGCATTTATACTTATTGTTACGTTATCTTTTGTTATTACATTTTGTCTTGGGAAATCGTATACTGTTTCTCTTAAGTCTATTCTTGGAGAGTATACCATTGTAGAATATGTTCTTCCATCCAGACCTTTTTGTTTTAATATTTTAATCATTGCTCTTGGTGAGTCGATAAAAGGTACAATCCAATGAAGACCTGCAGATAGTGTTTGATAATATTGTCCCAGTCTTTGTATTATTATGGCTTCTTGTTGTTGTACAATAATCATTCCTTTTAGAACATAAATAATAACAGCTAATATTGCTATAATTAGAACTATTGACATTTTTCCTCCTTATTTTTTTAGATTTTTTCAACAAATAATATTAAACTTTCATTTCTGATAATTTTTACATCACAATTTTCGGGAATTTCTTCTTTTCCTTCTTCTGTTCTTGCTTCCCATCTTTCATCATATATAGTAACTGCTCCGGATGTGCAATTTATCGGTTCAATACTTTTTACTGTTTTTCCGATATATTCTGCATTAAAATCCGCTTTAGTATCATTTTTTAACAGTTTTGATAAAAAAGGTTTAATAAGAAATATTGATAGTAAGGAAATTCCTAAAAACACAAATATCAGATTTGTTAGGTTCCCCCAAAATAGTGATATTAAAGATGTTATTATTCCTGCAAATGCAAAATTAATAAAAAATAATGTAGGTATCATTATTTCTAAAACTACTGCAACTATTGCAATAATAAGAAAAATCATCCAAAGTTCCATTTTAATCCTTTCATCTTAAATAATATAATAAGTATAGCATTATTTATATAATTTAGTCAAAGAAAAAGAGGTATATACCTCTTTTTCTTTGACTAAATTAT
>CANQOM010000138.1 GCA_947625445.1 Candidatus Gastranaerophilales bacterium | reverse complement strand
AACTTGTATGAACCTTTATTACCGTTACCTCCTATTGGGTGTCATAAAATTATTGCATCTCAGCTTAGAATGGATGAATGGAGAGTTCATGTTGGTATTGGCTTAATTAGAAAACAAATGGGACTTGACAGATGGAATCAAGATAGAGCTGATGCCCCAAGCGAATTTAAAAAGACTAAATAGTTATGACAGATAATTTAATTTCAGTAGCAAAAATTCTTAATTTCCATGGAATTAAAGGTGAAGCAAAAGTTGGGTTTTCTAAAGGAAGAGAAAAGCAAATTGAGCTTTTAAAAAAGGTTTTTATTAAAAAAAATAATGAACTCCTTGAGCTTAATGTTAGTTCAGTAAGATTTCATAAACATTTTGCTATTTTAAAATTTAAAGAAATATCTTCAGTTAATGATATAGAAGAATTAAAAGGGTTAGATATTTTTATTCCGAAACAGGAAGTTGAAGACAATCTTGATATTGATGAATATTTAATTAGTGATTTAATTGATATGGAAGTATTTGATGAAGATGGTTGCAATATAGGGAGTGTTGTTCAAATTGGTGAAAATGCAGCAAATAATTTGTTGTGTATCAGAGATAATAACGGTAAAGAACATCTTGTTCCTTTTGTAAAACAACTTGTTCCGGTTGTGGATTTAAAACAAAAACATATTGTTATTAATAATATTGAGGGGTTAATTAGTTGAGGTTTGATGTTCTTACACTTTTTCCTGAAGTAATAGTTGATGCATGCAACTTTAGTATTATAAAAAATGCTATTGATAATAATCTTATAAGTATAAATACAATAAATCCCAGAGATTATACAAATGATAAGCATAAAAAAGTAGATGATACTCCATATGGAGGTGGGGCAGGTATGCTGCTTCAGTGCCAACCATATTTGGATGCTTTAAAATCAGTAAAAATCAGTGATAATTCACAGATAATTATAATGACACCTCAGGGGAAAACATATAATCAACAAATGGCAAAAGAATTTTCTAAAAGAAATCAGTTAATTATTATATGCGGTCATTATGAAGGTTTTGATGAAAGAATTAAAAAAATTTCCGGTGCGTTAGAAGTTTCAATAGGTGATTTCGTAATGACAGGAGGTGAACTTCCTGCGTTATGTATTATGGATAGTGTTGTAAGACTTTTAGACGGAGTATTGGGAGATAGCGAATCAAAAGAAAATGATTCTCACTATGACGGATTGTTGGAGCATCCTCATTATACAAAACCAAGAGAGTATGAAGGAGAATGTGTACCTGAGATATTATTATCGGGGAATCATGAAAAAATCAAAGAATGGAGAAGATTACAACAATTTTTGGTTACTCAAAAAAAACGCCCTGATTTATTTGAAAAATTTATTAAGAGTAATATATCTGAATATGATAAAAAAATATTAAAAAAATATAATCTATTTTAAAATATATAATGTTTTAATTATAATAACTATGAATATACGCTGATACAAAATAACAAGGTGAATTTATGCAAGCGGCACTGCTTAAAAACGGTAAATTTGATATACAAGATATTAAAAAGCCTGAACTTGATTCCAAAGAAGGTGCAATCGTTAAGGTAAAAGGTTGCGGATTATGCGGGTCTGATATTGTTAAATTAAAAACGTCATCAGTTAAAGATGGCAGTGTATTAGGTCATGAAGTGGTTGGAGAAATAGTTGAAATAAAAACAAAGACAGAATTTAAAGTCGGTGATGAAATTGCTATGGGGCATCATATCCCTTGCTTCAACTGCACATATTGTTATAGCGGTCATTATTCAATGTGTCGTCATTTTAAAGGAACAAATATTCGTCCCGGCGGGTTTGCACAATATATTTATGTTTCGGAAGAACATCTTAATAATACTGTATTTAAAATACCTGATAGTTTATCTTTAATAGAAGCATCATTTTTGGAGCCTCTTGCATGTTGTATTAGAGCTGTAAAGAGAGCAGGTTTGTCAGACAATACTAAAAATCTTATTTTAGGATTGGGCTCAATCGGAATTTTAATGGGTGAAGCAGTTAAGGCGTTCGGAAATGAGGCATACGGTTGTGATATTAAAAAGGACAGAGTTCTTTTATCTGAAGACTACGGATTTGACAAATCATTTATAATGACCGATGAAGATAAAGTATTATCAGATATGAAAAAATATGCACCTATAGGATTTGATAATATATTTTTAACTGCAGGTTCTTCAGGTGTTATTGATTTTGCAATAAAATCTGCAAGAGACGGGGCTAATATTATTGTTTTTTCAAGTGTTAAAGATGATAAAGGTTTTAAAAATAATGATATATATTATAGAGAGTTGACGATTTTGGGCAGTTACTCGCCTTCTCCTGTTGATTTAGAAGATTCAATGAATTTATTAAAAGAAGGAAAAGTTAATGTTAAGGAAATTTCAACTGTTTATACTTTAGATAAACTAAATCAAGCACTGGAAGATACTATATCAAATAAAATAATGAAGGCGTATATAAAAATATGAAAATGAAATCATTACAATTCTATGCACCTCTTGATGTAAGATATGAGGAAGTTGAAATAAAAGACCCAAAAGAGGGAGAAGTTCAAGTAAAAATAGAATCTGCTCTGACTTGCGGAACTGATGTAAAGACATACAAACGAGGGCATCCTGTTTTAATTAAGAAAGTGCCTTCACCTTTCGGGCATGAATTTAGCGGTGTGATATCGAAAGTAGGTAAAAATGTTCAGGGGTTTAATGTAGGAGATAGAGTAGTTGCTGCTAATTCAGCTCCTTGTTTTGAATGTTGTTATTGTAAAAGAGGAGAATACAATCTCTGCGAAAATCTTGAATTTCTTAACGGTGCTTATTCTCAATATATTAATATTCCGAAAAATATAGTAAAAAGGAATTTACTTCATCTTCCGGATGATTTAGATTTTGACCGTGCTGCATTTGCAGAACCATTAGCAAATGTTGTTCACGGTATAGATAAAACAGAAATTAAAAATGGTGAATCTGTAGGAGTAATAGGATTAGGTCCTATAGGTTTAATGTTTGTAAAATTAGCAAAATTAAAAGGTGCCAGAGTTATAGCTGCAGGGAGAAATCCTTTAAAATTAAAATTAGCTAAAGAGTTTGGCGGTGCTGATGCTATTGTTGATTTAAATAAATATAAACATCCTCAGCAAATATTTAAGGATTTTTCAGAGGATAAAAAAGGATTAGATATTGCAATAGAGTGTGTGGGGCTTCCTGAAGTATGGGAACAAATGTTTTTATATGTAAGAAAAGGTGGTAAAATACATTTCTTTGGAGGCTGCAGTTCGGGTTCTAAAGTTACTTTTGATACTCAAAAGATTCATTATGAACAGATAAAACTAATAAGTGTATTTCATCATACACCAAAATATTTCAGAGAAGCTTTAAGATTAATATATGAAGAAAATCTTCCTGTTGAAAAACTAATAACGGATACACTACCGCTTGAAAGAGCAGAAGAAGGATTAATAAAACAAATGAACGGAAGAGCAGTTAAAGTTCTTATAAAACCTTAACTTTGTTTTAAGTAGCCTAAAATTGTATTTAATAATTCGTATTTGGATTTATATCCTGCAAATTTTGCAATAAGATTTCCTTCTTTGAATAAAAGAAAAGAAGGAAAGGCTTGTATCCCGAATTTCTCAGTAAGTTGAGGGTTATTATCGGGATTAACTTCACCTATCCAGATATTTTCATTAGAAAGTTCGTTCAATATCGGTTTTTGCCTTTGGCAATAACCGCACCAGTCTGCGGTAAATGCTATAAATTTTATTCCGTCTTTTATATTTTCATTAAAATTTTTTTCATTAAGTTCTTGAATCATAAAATTTCCCTTTTTGAAAATTTTATAATGGAATTATTTCTTTTTATATTAGCCTTATGGCTATAAATTTATGTACCGGAGGTATTATATTTTAGATTAATGTCTTATTACAAGTCTTTCAAGTCTTCTTATAAATCGTGTTAATTTATTTTCACTCTCTTTTGTAATGGAATCAACTAAAATAGTTTTAGCTCCGAGTAATTTTCCTGCCAGAATATCAGTGAGGGGTCTGTCTCCTACAACTATTGTTTCTTTTGGAGAGATATTAATAGTTTTTAAATATTCTTGCATTACTTTTGGTGATGGTTTATTTGCATTTCCTATAATAGAGAAACTGGATATGCTCTGTACTTTTGATATGTATTCTTTTCTTTTGTTATTGCTTATAACTGCAATAACAAAATTATGTTTTAGTTCTTCTAAAAGTTCTGTTACTTTTTGTGGGTATTCACCTGATTTAGATGGCATTAAGGTGGAATCCAGATCAAAAAGAATTGCATTAATTCCTTTTGATTTTAGTTCTTTAAAATCTATATCAAATAGTGATTCTACATTATAGTCAGGTTTTAAAATCATCTTAAATTCTTTACTCCGATTGTTCTTGCAAGTGCATATTCATAATTTTTCGGTTCAATTGATAATTCTATTAAACTTTCATCATTAGTATTAGATAGCTCTTTTTCTTCAAAAGTTTTTGCATCATAAATTTTAATTACTTTAGTTTTGAAACATTCTTCAGGGGTAATAATTTCAATTTCATCATTAAGTAAAAATTTATTTTTTGTAAGTACTTTATATTTACTATCAATTTTATCAGTAAAAACGCACAAACAATCAGCACCTGCAAG
>CANQOM010000137.1 GCA_947625445.1 Candidatus Gastranaerophilales bacterium | reverse complement strand
TGCAATTGAGTTAAATAAAGATTGGACATTTGTTCCTACTGGATATGTCGGTTATAATGGTGCACATCAGTACTTTAACGGAGTCAGCAGCTATCAAAATGGCGGTCAGTTAGGTGTAATGGGTACATTTATTAAGAATGAAGACTTTATTACTTCAATAACCGCATACGGTGGCGGATATACAAATGAAATGAGTTATGGCGGATTTTCTGATGATACAGGAAATTGGTTTGCGGGCAGTGCAGTTAAAACCGCTTATAATTTGAGTGTATTGGAAGATTTTGTTATTCAACCGAATTTATTTGTTGCATATAACGCTTTTGGAAAACAAAATTGGCATTCTGACTATGGAAACATTGATATGACTACTAAAATGTTTAACGGTATAAATGCAGCTCCGGGAATTAACTTCATTTTGTCTAAAGATACGTGGAGTTTATATACAACCTTCCAATATATGTTCTTTATGCATGATAAAGTGGATGGAACTATAGGGAATATAGGACTTCCGGGTATAAAACTTGACCATGGAGTTTTCCAATATGGTGTTGGGGCAACAAAAACATTCAGAGATACTTTAGCTACCTATGGTCAAATAAATCTTCGTAACGGAGGTATTACAGGTATCGGGTTCCAATTTGGTTTGCAATGGTTATTTGACTTAAAGATGCCTTGGTCAAAGGAAAGAAAATAAAAAAAATACTGTAAAAAACAGAATTATGAGTAAATTATCATAAGTCTGTTTTTATATGTATTATTTTCTGTATTGTTTTATAAAATCAATGGCAGATTCAATATTATCATAAGGGATTTTCTTTATGATATTTTCATCTAAATCCCACCATTTAAGTTTTAAAAGTTCTTGAATTGTATTTTCATTGAATCTGTATTTTATTACTTTTGCGGGTACTCCGACTGCAATTGCATAAGGAGGAATATCTTTAAGTACAACTGAATTCATTCCAATAACTGCACCGTCGCCTATTTTAACTCCGTTTTTAACTGTGACGTTATTCCCAATCCAAACATCATTGCCTATTTTTATTGGTTCATAATTCCAAAATTCATTATAGCTGACCATATCATTTGTTTTAAATCCCAAATTATCAAAGTATAGATATGGGCTTGTGCTAAGAAAATTAAGAGGATGTTTACCTTGCCCTAACTGTACGTTAATACCGAACGAACAAAATTTTCCTATTGTCGTTAGAGGAGAGACAATTGTCGGTGTGCCTGCACAATAGGTGTATATATCTGCACCTTTAATTTTTTCAAGTTTTAAAATCGGGTGTTTCTTTTTTAGTCTGTTTAACAGTAAGAAAGCACTTATTTTGGGATAGTTATTTTTTATTGCATCTGTTATTTCAAGTCTTAAATTTACATTTTGGGTATTAGAATATGCAGATATTAAAAGATGCTTTATAAGGTTTTTAAATTTATATTTATTTTTTATTATTTCTGATTTATTCATCCATTCAATCAGATTATAAAATGAGACAAGTGCATATTTTTCTAAATCTAAATTGTTTGTAATTTGTCCTGAATGAAGTCTGTGATAATATATACAGTCTTTAACCAACCCAATTTTATTGCATAAATATAATAATTGATAATGAACAGGAACATCATGGGCTTTATTCTGTATGGAAGGAAAACTTATTTTGTTTTTAATATAAAAACTTTTACGTATTATTTTATTCCATTGAGGGTAAAATGTGTTAGATATTTTGGATTTTTTCTTTATGGATGAAGTATCTATGTAATTTGTTTTAAAATTTGGATATGGTATTTTTATTTCCAAACCGTCATCATAAAATTCATAGCCGTAACAAAAACACATATTAAAGTCTGTATTATTTATTGAATTATACATTTTCTCAAGATAATTCGCAGAATAAAAATCGTCTTGATCAATAAAACATAAATAATCGCCTTTTGCAAAAGAAATCCCCCAATTTAAACTTTCTCCGGGACCGGAATTTTCTTTTTTATATACTTTTAATCTGCTATCGGATTTAGCAATTTCTTGTAAAAAATTATAAGAATTATCACAAGAAGAGTCGTCTATACAAATTAATTCAAAATCTTTAAAAGTTTGATTTAGAACAGATGAAACGGATTGTTGTAAAAAATTTTCCCCGTTATATACCGGCATAATGACAGAAATTTTTGGCATTTAAACTTCCTTTAATATATTTTGTATTATAGTATTATCTCCATACACAATAGGAGAATCATATTTTCTTTTTGCAAAAGCACCGTAATTAAGTTTTATTTTAAAATTATGATATTTTATATAATCTTCAATAACTTCTTTTAGAGCTTTTGGTTCTCCGGAACAAACGTTTATTATTCCGTTTACTTTATTCTGAATAGACGCTTCTGATATTTGTTTTGATAATTCGTCTATGTGAATAAAATCATAGAAATTTATGCCGTCAGTAAAAGGAAATTCTTTTTTTCCTTGATTTTCTGCTTCAATTAATTTAGTAAATACAGAATGATTTTGTTTGTCATCTCCATATATATAAAAAGCTCTCAACCATTTTAAAGAAATATTTTTGTCCATTACATATAGCATTATCATTTGCCGAAGAGCATTTTTTGCTATTCCGTATAAAGACATGGGATTACAAGGTGATGAATTTCTTATTATACCTTCTACATAGCCTACTTCGTGCATTGTTCCCATAATACTTAATGATTTTAATCCTTGATTAATTAAGTTGGTTAAAAATTTATAATGTTTATCCATATTTTCAATGTGGCTTTTTGCATTATGGTTGAATCCGTCTTGCCACGCAAAATGAATTAGTATATCAGGTTCCTTTAAATCTTTATATATATTATTGGAATCGCAATTTTTTAGTATGTCGTACTTTATAAAATCAGCTCTTTTATCTATGTTATTATTTGTAAAATCAACTGCTATACAGTTAAAATCTTTATCTAAAAGATATTTTAATACATGAGACCCTATGTAACCGTTGGCACCTGTAATAAGAATCTTTTGTTTGTTTTTTGTCATATTATTTACCTCTTTTATGCACCAAAATACATATTTTGGTGCATAACTTTAAAAAGAGATGTATTTAAATGATTTATTTAAAATATAATTATTTAATAAAATGCAAATTTGAAAATTTTGAAGTAAAATATAATCAATCAATTTAAATGATTTGAGATTTATGCACCAAAATATGTATTTTGGTGCATAACTTTTTTTATAAAATTAATTCGTAATATAATTATTATATTATTGGGGGTAGAAAATGAAGAAAAAAAATAATTTGATTGAAGATGACATAAAATATATTTGGAGACCTTTTACTCAAATGAAATCACTTGAAAGAGAAGATAATAAGCCTATTATTATCAAAAAAGGGAAAGGTATATATCTTGAAGATATTGACGGGAATAAATATATTGATGCAGTATCCTCGTGGTGGGTTAATACTTTAGGTCATTCAAATAAAAGATTAAATAAGGCTATTGAAAAACAATCAAAAAAAATTGAACATGTTATATTTGCCGGTTTTACGCATGAACCTGTTATAGAATTTTCAAAAAAGCTTATTAATATGGTAAATAATAATTTGAAAAAAGTATTTTTTTCGGATAACGGTTCAACTGCAGTTGAAGTGGCATTAAAAATGGCTTATCAATATCAGGTGTTGAAAGGGCATCCTGAAAAAAAGAAATTTATAGCTTTAAAAAATTCATACCATGGAGATACCTTAGGAGCCGTTTCAGTTGGAGGTATAGATATGTATCATAAGCTCTATAAACCTCTTTTGTTTGAAATCAGACAGGCTCTAAGTCCTTATTGTTACAGATGCCCCATGGGATGTGATAAAAATACTTGTGAGTGTGAGTGTTTATCTTCTGTTGAAAATATTTTGCAAGAAGAATCTGATAACATTGCCGGCATAATAATAGAACCTTTAGTACAAGCTGCAGGTGGTATGATTATGTATCCTCCTAAGTATATTACTAAACTTAAATCAATTTGTGAAAAATATAATATATTATTAATAGATGATGAAGTTGCAATGGGATTTTATAGAACAGGTAAGCTTTTTGCATATGAACATGCTGAAATTGTACCGGATATTGTTTGTGCTGCAAAAGGGATTACCGCAGGTTATATGCCTCTTTCTGTTACTTTGACAACAAATGAGATATATGATGCTTTTTATGATGATGATACAGACGGATATAAAACTTTTTATCATGGTCACAGTTATACCGCATATCCTTTAGCTTTATCAGTTGCACTTGAAAATCTTAAAATATTGGAAGAAATGAATATAGAAGAATATCTTAAGCCTAAAATAGCAAGGTTTTCAAAAGAACTTGAAAAATTTAAAAATCATAAAAATGTTGGAGATGTCAGACAGACAGGCATGATATGTGCTATTGAACTGGTAAAAGATAAAGTAACTAAAGAACCCTTTAAATATGAAGACGGGATAGGGAAAAAAATATATTCGGAAGGATTAAAATTGGGTGCTATATTGCGTCCTATGTGGAATTGTATATATTTTATCACTCCTTATATTATTACTGAAAAGGAAATAAAAAAATTAACAGACATTGCTTATGAAGCATTAAACAGGGTATTACCGGACGAGGATTAAAATGGAATATTTTATAACGGGAATTGATACCGATATAGGAAAAACATATGTAACAAAATG
>CANQOM010000136.1 GCA_947625445.1 Candidatus Gastranaerophilales bacterium | reverse complement strand
AGGTTATGGTACTTGTGAAGCAGTTACTGCAAAAACTTCTGAAGGTACTTTAGTTATATTAATCAGTTCTGATTATAAAACAGCTCCTGTTGAAGCAATAGCATGTTTAATTGCTCATGAATCAGTTCATCATGAAAATACTAAAACTTATGAAGAAGAAGTTAGAGCATGGACTTCTGAAGTACAAACTTGGGTTGCTTTCACCAGCAGAAATCCTTCTTTAAAAAATTCTGATTCTAAATTAGTTAAAAGATTAAATTACTTATCAAAATTATATACAAAAGATGGCAATCAAATGACAACAATTGCAGGTATTATAGCTAACAATCCCGCTTATTCATCATTAAAAAGATCTTAATTTTTACTCCTTATTTTCATAACACAATCCTTACATACGAATTCAACAATATATTCTTTGTTGAATTCGTCCTTTAATATAAGTGTTTTTGGATAATTTTTTACGGGATTTTGTTTAGGACAAATACCTAATTGGTTTTTTATACAGTATTTTGAAATCATTAATTCTTTATTTTTTATTGATTTTTGTGCTTCTAAGGCATATTCTTGTATTTTGCATCCTCTTTCTGCGTAAAACTTTTCAGCTTGTTTATTATATATATTGGCTTTATAATCTAATTCTTTTATCGGATAATCTACTTTTTTTATAGGTTTTGAAATATATTTTTTGTAATTCTTTTTCCTTAATCTTGTTAATTGAGAGGTTAATTGCCGTCTGATTTCATTTATTGTTGAAACTTTTATAAATGGAATTTTTGTTATGTTTATATCGGTTTCAATTACCTTAAATTCTGTTTCCCCAGATTTTGCTAATTGAATTTCTAATGTATTAATTGCTTTTTCTTTGTTAATAGCTTCTTCATAATTCTTATTTGTCATATATATAGCACAATTATTTTCATCGTCTGTCATGAAAAATATATAATCATTATATGATTCCCTGAGTCTGATTTTTACCGGAATTTTTCTTATTAAATTTGAATTTTTTAATTCGTCGTCAAATTCTTTATTATAATTTCTGTATATTTTTATACCTGAATGTATTCCTTTTATTGAGGCAGGAAAAACTTTATCATTTTCCGTTGTGTTAATGTTGGTACCTGTTAATTCCTTATTTTCATTAAAAAAACATATACCGTCGCCGTTATTTAAAATATTTGTATTCAGTGAAAAATAGTTCTTTTTTACTTCTTTTACATTACCTATAAACTCCCCTAAAGAAGAAGTATAATCAAAACTTGAGATGTTTGATTTTTTCCCGTCTATATTAAATTCACAATATCCTCTGTTAAATGTTTTATTTAAGTCAGGTTCAAAATCAAAATATGTAATGCCGGAAGAAGCTCGTTTCAAGTTATAAACGTTTAAAATTTTATCTAAAGCTTGTCTGTAATATGCGCAGGTATTAATAACATATGAATCTGGTTTTAACCTTCCTTCTATTTTAAATGAAGTTATTCCGCTTTGTATTAATTCTTCCAATCTTTTTGATAAATTTAAGTCTTTGAGGCTCAGAAGATATTTATTTTTTACTATTGGTTTTCCGTCAGTAGTATATAGCGAATATTTTTTTCTGCATGGTTGGGCGCATTCACCTCTGTTTGCACTTCTTTTCCCTATTTCATAACTGAGATAACATTGTCCGCTATATGAAACACATAATGCTCCATGAATAAAACATTCCAGTTCTATATTCGTATTTTGACTTATATTTTTTATCTCCTTAAGGGTAGATTCACGTGGCAAAATTACTCTTTTGAATCCTGTTTTTTCTAAAAATTGTATTTTCTCCAAAGAATTATTATGACATTGAGTGCTTGCAATAATAGCTATGGGTGGAATATCACAGTTCAATATTCCCATGTCCTGAATAATTATGCCATCTGCATGAATTTTATATAATTTCCATATTAAATTTTCTATATTAAGTATTTCTTCATCTTTTAGTATGGTATTTAAAGTTATATAAACTTTAACTCTGTAAAGATGAGCAAAATTAATAACTTCAATTATGTCTTCTATAGAATTTCCAGCTTGGACTCTGGCACCATATTTGGAATATCCGATATAAATTGCATCGGCACCTGCTTTAATTGCATTGATGGCGGTTATTTTATTGTTTGCAGGAACAAGAAGTTCATATTCTGCAGTTTTCAAGTTTGTTTTTAATCCCTTGTCTGATTTCAAGTACATCAACCCCTAGTTTGCTTAATGCCTTCATTGCAATTGAATCTGGCTGATTACATATTGCAAGAAGTAAATCGTCAGCAGTTGTTTTTGTTTTATTTTGTGATTTTGCTATATTCCATGCATCTTCTAATATTAATTTTGCTCTTTGGCTGAAAGTTATTTCGGAAGAAGAATAATCATCAGTTACTCCGATTAATTCTTCAATAATTTCACGGGCATCTTTAACGATAACCCCTAAATCTCTTAACACTTCAGCAGCTATACTGTTAGCTTCAAGCACAATTCCTAAAAGAATGAGTTCACTGCCGACTACATTATTCCCTATTCGTCTTGCTTCTTGTTTTGCAAGCCTCATAATATATAAAGTTTCATTAACTTGTTTTTCTATTGGCTGCATTATTTTTTCTTCAAGAAGATATTCATTTACATTTAATTCTTTTAATATATTGTATGCAATACCTTTTTTTGATTTCAAAATCCCTAAAATGATATGTTCTGGCAAAATAGAAGCATTTCCTTCTTCTCTGACTATGTCCAATGCGTTCATAAGCATTTTAAGTGCATTTGGGGTAAAAATAATTTGTTTGTCTCCAAATTCTGCTTGTCTTGATGAAACTTCCTTAAGTTTTGATGAAAATGTTTCGGAAGTTACTCCAAACTCTGCAAGAGTTTTGTTTAATTCTGTTTCACCGTCTTCAAGTATTGATTGCATTATCTGTTCCGTTCCTAAAATTTCATAATGCGAGGTTGAAAGTTTGGCTATTGCTCTGTCAAAAATTTTTGAGCTATCGGCACTTTCTATTAGTGAAAATATACTGTCTGTTCTGTCATTTCTTCTTCTTTTTTCTATAATTTCAGGGTGTTTTATTCTCTTTTGTTTATTTGCCGATAAAACATTGTAAAACATTGATTTCATTTTATCGACATCTATTCCTTTTTTCTTTAAGACGTTAACTAATTCTATTTGAGGATAATCCCATATTGCAAGAAATATATGTTCCGGTTTAACATATGTATTTCCCAGTATTTTTGCTATATTTAATGTTCTTATAAATAAATCTTTAGTAGAATCACTAAAAACAACATATTCTACAGGATTTATTACTGCTCTTTTGTTTAATAATTCTTTGATATCATTCTTTAACTCGTTAATTTCAACTTTATAAACAGAGAATGTTTTAACTATAATACTGTTATTATTGCTCAAGAGAGCTATAAGTAAATGTTCGGGGTATATTTTTTCATGATTTAATTCAATAGCACAAATTTGTGCTGATTTAACAATATCAATAGCTTTTTCAGTAAATTTTTCGAACAATATAAAAATCCTTTAACACTTTACCAGTTCATTTTACCACATAAGATTATATTTGTAATCTGATTGTTTGTTAAATTTATCTTAGTATAAAAATTGATTAAAACAAAAATTTATGATTAAATAATTATAAAAAAAGGATGTCTGAGTAAATTTTTACCGGCACTCTGAAGGTGTTACAAAGCGAAGTACCGTAACAAAGTGAGGATGACTGAGCATTTATCCGTAGCGAAATGAATTTTGAACAACTATACGGTTGTGACACTTGATAAATTAGGTAGTTTAAAGGGGATAGAGCATGTCACAAAGAACATTCATAGCAATTAAACCGGATGGAGTTAAGAGAAATCTTATAGGGAAAATAATCAGTAAATTTGAAGAAAAGGGCTATAAAATAGTAGGGTTAAAAATGCTTATTCCTTCATTGGAGATTGCTGAAAAACATTATGAAGAACATAAAGGAAAGCCGTTTTATCCCCGTTTAATAAAGTATATTACTTCAGGTCCAATAGTTGCTATGGTGCTTGAAGGTGAAAATGTTATAGCAGAATCAAGAAGAATGATGGGTTCAACAAAACCTGAGGAAGCTGAAGCAGGTACTATTCGCTTTGAGTATGCTATTACAAAAGAATATAATATTATTCATGGTTCGGATTCAGAAGAGAGTGCACAAAGAGAAATAAATATTTATTTTAAACCTGAAGAACTTTGTTATAATTGGACTACGATGTTAGAAATGATAACAAATGAAGGATAAATATTTTTCTTTTGAATTATTAAAAACAGACAAGAAAACCGGAGCAAGAGCGGGAATTTTACATACTCCGCATGGTGATATAAAAACACCTATTTTCATGCCTGTAGGTACCAATTCTGCGGTTAAAATGCTTACAAAGCATCATTTGGAAGAGACAAAGGCGCAAATAATATTATCAAATTCATATCATTTGTTTTTACATCCCGGAAATAAATTAATAAAAGAATTTGGGGGGCTTCACAAGTGGATGAATTGGGACAAACCCATTCTGACTGATTCGGGCGGATTTCAGGTATTCAGTCTTGCACATCTGAATAATATTAAAGAAGACGGAGTAAAATTTAAGGAACCTAAAACAGGGGATGAATATTATATAAATCCCGATATATCAATGGAAATTCAACAAGATTTAGGTTCTGATATA
>CANQOM010000135.1 GCA_947625445.1 Candidatus Gastranaerophilales bacterium | reverse complement strand
AAGCCATTCAATTATATAAGGGACTTCGTTTTTTACGATTGCGGTTATAGCAAGGTTATTTTCCTCTCGGGGGGGGGTAGTTTTATTGATTCTTTTGTAGTTTAAATAATATCTGATGTATGGAATTATGACTTTTTTTAATTTAAAACCCTTATTTTTAAATGACATATATTTTACTCCTCGGAATTTATTTCATAAAATATAATTGAAGCAGATACGGCAAGATTTAGAGATTCTACATTATTTTTCATTTCTAATTTTATATTTCTATCTGAAAGTTCTGTTAATTCTTTAGATAATCCGTTTGCTTCAGAACCAAACATTATTACAAATTTGTTAATTTTAGAGCATTCTTTTAATGAGATATTATTTTTTTTTGATATTGATGTGGAAATAAATTTATGATTTTTTAAATTAGTTTTTAATTCATTAATATTTTTAATTTCTGCAATAGGTGTTTTAAAAAAATTACCTGCACAAGAGCGAATAACTTTTGGTGAATATAAGTCAACACAATCTTTGAAAAGAATAATTCCTTCAATTCCGAAAGCAGAAGCACTTCTTATTATAGTGCCAAGGTTGCCCGGGTCTGAAATATTTTCAAATAATGCTAATTTATTGTATTTATTAAATGTTGAAATATTTTTATTCTCTTTTTTTGCAATAGCCAAAATTTCGCATGCACTTGAAGTTGTAGATATTTTTTTCATTGTATCTTCATCAATAACAGATATATTTTTGTTTTTTAGTTTTTTATCTTTTATTGAATAAATTTCAATTATTTGTTGATTAGTATTAATAGCTTCTTCAATGGCTTTAAAACCTTCAAGGATATATAAGTTGTATTCATCTCTATATTTTTTTGTGTGGAGTTTTACTATTTCCTTAATCCGATTATTAGAGATATTTATACTATGCATGCACTTGCCTGCCATTTCATGTAGTAATATTTTTCATAATCATTAAGCAAAGAAGGATCGATTAATTTCGTTTCAAACGGAAACCTTGAAAAAGAATGCATAACTATTTTGTCATCTTCCAAAATGGCGTGAACAGTGTTTTCGAGTCTGATTCCTCCCCAGCCTTCTTTATATACTCCGGGTTCTATTGAAAAAACAGTATTTGGAATAATTTTTGTTTTGGAAATATTTGATGAAGATACTATTGGAGGATTTTCATGTACTGATATGCCTACGCCATGACCTGTAGAATGTGCAAATTTGTATTCTTCGGGTACTGATTTACTTATTGTTTCTCTGGCAATTTTGTCTATATTAAAATATGAAGCTTTTTTATTGTATTTTTCAAAATAAGCATTTAAAAAAGCTTTAAACACTGCGGTATATGCGGTTTTTTGCTCTTGTGTCGGGTCACCCTTTATAAAAGTTCTGGTTGTATCGGTTGCAAGTCCGCCTTCATAGTATCCACCGTAATCTACTAAAAGAAAATCACCTTCTTTAATCATTTTTTCTTTTGATGGATTTGAATAGTGTATTATTGATGTATTTGAACCTCCTGCAACTATTGGTTTAAAACTTAATGCTAATGCTCCATTTTCTTTCATTGATTTTATTAGAGCTTCATAATAATCATATTCCGAATATATTTCTTCAGATTCCAGCATTTTATATAATACTTTTAGAGCTTTATCTGCTCTTTCAAAGCAAGTTTGTAGGTGTTCCAGTTCGCTATCATTTTTGACTGTTTTAAATAAATTTAAATGACTTATTAATAGTTTATTATTCTTATTTATTAGTTGATAATCATATATTGTAAGGCGATTTTCATCTATAAATAATTCACTGTTATTTATTTTTTTCAGGTGTGATTCAAATTCCGAGAATGGATATACTTTATAGTATTCACCGATTTGCGGGAGTTTGCAATCTGTAAAAATTAGTATTTCAACTTCGTTTATTATAGCTTTTGCAGGAAATATTGAACTATAGTCAAAACTGTATGAACGAAGATTAGTCAAATATGCAATATCTTCTAATGAAGTTACAATAATATTAAATTTTTCTCCGGTATATTTTTTTATTTCACAATATTTTTCATCTGCGGTTTTGCCTGATATTGTAATATTTACTGGAAATACTTCATAATTAATTTGTTTGATTGAATCCTTATTATATTCAATAACAGGATCAATATTTATGAGTTTAATAGTTGAATTTTTTTGTTGAAGATTTTTTAAAAGTGTATCATAGAATTTTTTTGATGTTTTTTTAGAAATCATACCAAGTTTAAAATAAGAGGGAATTTTATCGGAAAGAGATTCAATATATGTTGTTCCCAGAGGCATTTTAACAACTTCAATATATTCTTTATTTACTTGTTGTTCAGCTTGTTCATGATATCTTGTATCAACAAATAAGAATATTTTATCTTTAGTAAAAAGAACATCACCTGTTGAACCCGTAAAATCTGTTACATAATATCGTGAATTTAACGCAAGCAAATTATATTCAACGAGAAATTCATTTGTTGAATTGATAATTATTCCGTCGAGGTCATTTTTTTCAAGATATTCTTTTAAATATTGTATTAAATTAATGTCCATTAGTCTTTTTTATCTGTTAAATAAATTAAATGATAACCGAATTGAGTTTTAATCGGGTTTGATATTTCGCCTACATTCATAGAAAATGCCGCATCTTCAAATTCTTTAACCATTTCTCCTTTTGAAAAGTAGCCTAAATCACCGCCATTTTGACCTGATGGACATAATGATACTTCCATTGCTGCTTGTGCAAAGTCTTTTCCCTTGTCTATTTCTTCTTTTATTTTTAACGCTTCTTCTTCTGTTTTTACAAGTAAATGGCTTGCTTTTACAAATTCAGTCATAATGCCTCCTTTTTATAAAGTATAACACAAGATTAAAAAATATTAGTTATATTATAGCAATTATTAATTTTTACTTGTTTTACCTTGAATATGAATATAAATAAACTGTTATTAAATTCCGAATATAAATTTAACCGTGTTTCTTTTAACACACACACTTCTTTTAAATTGAGAAACAATGGTGAAGATAAATTTGTATATTCAAAAGATGTTAGAAAGTTAAATTTTAATTCATTAATGAATGATTCACGCAGATTTAATGTGGAAGATTATAATAAATTAACTGAATCACAGAAAGATTATTTTAGGCAGGAATGTAGAAAAAATAAACAAATTGATCATGCGGTTAAAAAAACAATTCCTGTTGCTATTAGACTAAAAAAATATCTGGATAGAAAATACAAAAAGTCTGATTATGTTTTTTGTTGTATAGGTACATCTCCTTCATTAATCGCAAAAACGTTAGAGTTTATGGGTAAAAAAGTTAAATATTTTCCTGTGTCAGATTTAAAATTTATATCAAATGAAAGTTCTGATAATTTTTATAATGATAAAAATGACAAAAGACTTGATACATATCAAAATTATCTTAATAATCAAGGTATTACAAATGAAAATATTGAGTCAAATTCAGAAAAATATATTTTCTGTGATTATACCTATAGCGGATGTTCTTTAGAAGTATTTAAGAATCTTATGAGAGAGGCATTTAATATTACTTCAAATAAAGCTAAATTTAGAAGTTTAAATAGAATGATAGCTTTTGCAGATTTTCCGTCAGCTAAAAATATGCAGGAAGACAGAGAATATATTTTTAATTATTTTATGGAATCTCGTGCCGAAAGATATGGCGGTGTAGCCCATTTGCCTTTTGATGAACTTGATAAAATATTTGAAAAAATTAATTATAATACAGTTAACGCTAATATGTTTAATTTTCTTTTGATTGATGAATTAACAAAAGCTGGCTATTTAAATAGACAATAAAAGAGAGAATGCTTAAGCATTCTCTCTTAAAAGTGCCGATGAAGGGAATGAGGATTCTTTTGTTTCTTTTTGATTATCAACATCCCATACTTCTGTGTTACCCTTACCTTCAGCATCTATAGTGGAATGAAGTACTTTATATTCACCAGTATATTGGTCTATAACAACTCTTAAGTATTCAGTTGTGCCGTCTTTATTTTCTCTTACATAATATTCGGCTTTATTACCATTTTCATCTTGAGTTTCTACAGGTTCAAAACCTTGCATCAGGTGTTGGTCTTCGGAATTATCATTGTCAACACTATTAAGATAATTTAGAATTTTTATGTTTGATTCTAAATCATTAACCTGTAAATACCTGTTTGTATCTATTTGATCTTCATATTTTTGGCTAAAATCTCTGTCTTCTTGGGTAGTGTCGAGTTCAGGGTCATTTTTTGTTCTTATAATGTGGCCATCTACTTTTATTCTAAAGCCATTTTGTAAGTCGTCGGTAAAATCATCAACATCAAAAATTGAATTTTCTTCTTTCTCCTTAGGTTTTTCAGAAATGGGAAGTTTAAGGTCAAAGTTTTTGTTCTGTAAATTGTTCACGTTGTTAATTTCTGTCATAAATATTTCTCCTTTACTTTAACTGACAAGTCTATTATCGGCACGGGGGGGGGACTTGAGGGTTTTTTTATGAAAATTTACAAATATTTACAAAAATTTTTTGTTTATTTAGTGTAAAACTATAAAAAAAATAGACTATAGGATAGCTTTCTTCAGCATCACAAATATCATTAATTAAAATAAAATAAAATAAAATAAAATGAAATGAAATATCAAACCTGATACTGCGCTTTATGCTTCTCTAACTTCGGCAAGAACTCGCTAAAC
>CANQOM010000134.1 GCA_947625445.1 Candidatus Gastranaerophilales bacterium | reverse complement strand
TACGGGTCTAGCCATTGTTTATATTACTCCTTCAATTATTTCTTGTTGGCGATTGGGCCTGTTTTCTTACCACGTCTTGTTCTTGCATTTGTCTTTGTTCTCTGTCCTCTTGCAGGAAGCTTACGTCTGTGGCGCATTCCTCTGTATGAGTTTATTTCACTCAATCTTTTAATGTTTACGGATTCTTCTCTTCTTAAGTCACCTTCTATTGTATAATGAGAAATCTCTTCTCTCAGTGCCTTAATATTATCATCTGTTAAGTCATCCGTTCTTAAATCTTCTGATATTCCGCATGCTGCAAGAATTTTTGCACTTCTTGTAGGTCCTATTCCGTAGATATAGGTCAATGCGATTATCATTCTCTTATTACGGGGTAAATCTACCCCCGCAAGTCTTGCCATAGTCTCTCCTTTTGTTTATGTTTTACTTTGATTGTTTTATTTTTTTGTTTTTCGCTCGTTAAGGGTTGTTGCTCCCTCGGGCTCGGGTGCAGCGGCACCTTTAAAATTTGGTCTAACTTATTTATATTTAATCCAACTTTAAACCGGCTTTGCTAGCTATCCGCTTTGCGCTCACTGCTATCGTTGTCCTGATTTTCCTCTCGGCTTAATCTTCTTCTTCGCTTCAAAAGCCTTTTGGCTTTTTGCGCTCCGACCGATTTGCGCCTCTTCGGGCTCGTTCGCTCGTTCGGCTATCGTCTTGTACTCGCTTCTAACCTCACTTACCAGGTTCCACTCAACCTGTTCGCAATTTCGCTCTGATTATTCGCCCTGCTCGTCCCTTCATTTCGCTTCGGAATTTCATTCCTGTCGCTTCATCGGGACTTCGCTTTGTCACGGGTTTCGCTTCGCTTCACCCTAGCGAAAATCAGCCTTGTCTTTGTTTATGCTTAGGGTTTTCGCAAATTATTGCTACTCTTCCTTTTCTTTTTATTACTTTGCATTTGTCGCAAAGTGGTTTTACCGATGCTCTAACTTTCATGTCATTTTCCTTTATTTTAATCTGTATGTTATTCTTCCTCTTGTCAAATCATATGGTGTCATTTCGACTTTTACTTTATCTCCGGGTAATATTTTTATAAAATTCTTTCTTATCTTTCCTGATATATGAGCCAATATCTCATGTTCATTCTCTAGTTTTACCCTGAACATTGCGTTCGGCAATGATTCTAATATTGTTCCTTCAAATTCTATTACGTCTTTTGACATTTTTTCCTCTTTTTTTGACAACTTATTATTCTTATCCTACATGTTAAATTTTTCAAATCAAGTCAATTTTTTCCCTTTTTCTCTATTATTTTTACCTTTCTTTATTTTTTTATATTGATTGTTTTTTAAAATATACAAAATAAACACTATTTAAGCACTTTACCTCTATACTCATTTTCTACTATTTTTCAGCCTATTTGTAAATTTTTCTTAACATTTCAATATTTTGTATATTTAAATAAACAATTACACAACCAAATTATAATTTTTGTGAATCGCAATTTTGTGTATAATAAAAATACAACTCCGAATAATATTAAGGTTTTAGTTTTATGATAATAACAATTTTATTAGGTTTATTTTTACTCATACTTATCTCTTCTTTTTCATTTTCTGAAAGGAGGCTAACCCATCGTGCTCTTTATAATTATCAAGTAGAAATGATATTAGATGAATATTCCGAATCTAACAATTACAGATTAAATAATTCTTATAATGCATCAAATAATTATATGGCGTCTCGAAATGATTTTGCAGATTGGATTAGAACAAAAATAAGAAGAAGAAAAGCACTTAAAGCTTGTAAACCTTATCTTACTAAACGAGGTAATTCTATTAAGCTCATAAACAAAAATGTAATTTTATCATTTGATACAAGAGCTAAAACGATTACTTGTAAAGACAGAAAAAACTTAAAAAATTCTGTTAATGTTATATGGTCTGATCAGCCTGAATCGTTAAGAAATAATATTGACAATCCTTTTGAAGAAACTGTTGACGCTTTATGTTTTTCTTTTGATAAAAATTCTCAATACTTAAAAATAGCAGAAGTTTTATCGGAATTTTTTGACTATGTTCAAATTAAAAAAGATAACAATTTAAAGATTTATTCTAAAGAAAATAATAACAATAAGGATATAAAGGAATTTATTTATGTTGATGATTACATAGCATACATGTCAGATAGTAATAAATTAAATATAAATAGCGCAAGCGAAAAAGAAATAACTAATCTGCCGGGAATTAGTGCTATTATGGCAAAAAGAATAATAAAATTCCGTGAATTAAACGGTGAATTTGACTCAATTGCAGAGTTATACAGTGAATTAAAAATTAAACCTCACTTCCAAAAAAAATTAAATGAAATGATTTTTGTAGGACCTGTAGTATACAATAAAAATGAAGTTAAGGTTGAAAATTCAAGTTTGGATATATTCAATGAAAATACTGAAAATAATACTGATATAAATTATGAAACTAATACTGATACAGAAGAAAAACCGACAAATTCAGATGAAAGGATTATAGACTTTTAATAATGGAGTTAAAAGTTCATAAGATATTAAAGCATACAAAAGTAGAAGGTCCGGGTATAAGGTATTGTATTTGGACACAAGGTTGTTCGAGACATTGTAAAGGTTGTTGGGCCATCAGCACTTGGGATAAAAATGGCGGTATGGCTTATGATACTAAAGATATATTGTCTGATATATTTAATACAAAAAATATTGAAGGTGTTACTTTTCTTGGAGGTGAACCTTTTGAACAACCAAAACCGCTTCAATTTTTGACACGTGAAATTAAAAAATCAGGACTTAGTGTTGTTTGTTTTACAGGTAATAAAATTGAGGATTTAGAAAAAAAATATAAAAATATTTTAAAGAATATTGATATATTAATTGACGGAGAATATATCGAAGAAGAAAAAGATTTTTCTCGTCCCTGGGTAGGTTCAAAAAATCAGCGGTATCATTTTCTTTCTGACAGATATAATGAATCTGTTTTAAAAAATTATAAAAATCATATTGAAGTTAATGTTCAAAAAAACGGAGTAGTTTTCATTAACGGAATGGGAGATTTTGATTCCTTGGTAAAAAAAATTAATTTTTATTCAGAACATTAACTTATGGCATTAATGTATAAAATATGTTAATATTTAAACAAACCAAAGATTTATAAGGAATATTTACTATGCAAACTACTCCTAAGAAACTTTCTCATCTTTTAAGAGCAAGATTTCCATATATATACATAGCTTCATACGAAGAAGAAAGAGCAACAAAGTTTATAAAAGAAATAGTCACAGATGAATCACAAATTAAATATCCGAGAGAAGTATTCATTTGGACCCAAGCAAACGGACTTAAAAATTCTAATAATCAAGTAATGACAAATGCTCAAGATGCTAACGGAGTTATTTCTTTTATTGAAAAATATAATAAAGATGCTATATTTATATTATATGACTTCCACGTCTTTTTCGGTTATAAACAACGACCTGCAGACCCTGTTATAGTTCGTGCTTTAAGAGATTTAATTCCAATTTTAAAAACCAGTCAGGTGAGAAAAAATGTTATATTTATTTCTCCTGATTTAATAATCCCTGATACTTTAAAAAAGGATATTGTTATTTATGATTTTCCGCTTCCCAAACTGGATGAAATAAAAGTTCGTCTAGATAAAATGATTTCAGGGAACAAAGGTATTAATATAAATTCATTAACAGAAGAGGACAAAGACAAACTATGTAAAGCAGCGTTAGGGCTTACAATGCAGGAAGCTGAAAATGCTTTTGCTCTTGCGATGGTTAACGACGGAAGACTTAATGCAAGCGACATTTCTGTCATTCTTGATGAAAAAATGCAAGTTATAAGAAAAACAGGAATGCTGGAATATGTCCAAAGTGACTTAGGTATAGATGATATAGGCGGATTAGACAATCTAAAAAAATGGCTATTAAAAAGAAATAATTCTTGGTCTGAAAGAGCAAAAAAATATTGTCTTCCTGCGCCTAAAGGAGTTTTAGTTACAGGTATTCCCGGATGCGGAAAAAGTTTAACCGCAAAAGCAATGAGTACGATTTGGCAATTACCTTTATTAAGGCTTGATTTAGGTAAAATTTTCAGCGGTATAGTAGGCAGTTCAGAAGAAAATATGAGAAAAGCAATACAAACAGTTGAAGCAGTTGCTCCTGCAATTTTATGGGTTGATGAAATTGAAAAGGGTTTAAACGGAGTTTCATCATCTAATGATAGCGGTGTATCTTCAAGAATATTTGGTACTTTCCTTACCTGGATGCAGGAAAAAACCGCACCTGTTTTTGTTATAGCTACCGCAAACAATATTAATCAACTTCCGCCTGAACTTTTAAGAAAAGGGCGTTTTGATGAAATTTTCTTTGTCGACCTGCCAACATTAAAAGAACGTGAAGAAATATTCAAAGTCCATTTAAAAAAACGTCTTAAAAATGAAGAAGTTTGTGTTAATATTAAGCCTGATGATATGAATTTAATTGAACAACTTGCCCAAAAAACCGAAGGATTTATCGGTTCTGAAATTGAACAAGTTGTTATATCTGCTCTTTGTGATGCATTTTTTGAAAATCGTGCATTGGAATTTACCGATTTTGAAAAAGCCATATCAAATACAGTGCCTCTTTCTCAAACACAAAAAGAATCTATTCTTGCTATTAGAGAATGGGCAAATATAAGGGCAGTTAGTGCTTCTTCAAAAGAAAATATTGAAGAATATGTTGAAGTTCAAAAACAACAAAAAGAACCTTCCGATAGTCAAGATGTTACATC
>CANQOM010000133.1 GCA_947625445.1 Candidatus Gastranaerophilales bacterium | reverse complement strand
GTGTTGATATCGCAAGCTTTATCAACAGATTAATGCGCCGCGGTAAAAAATCAGTTGCAGAAAGAATATTCTACTCAACTTTAGAAAATTTAAAAACAAAATCAAAAGATGAACCACTTGAAATCTTTAAAAAAGCTTTAACTAATGCGACTCCGCTTTTAGAAGTTAAAGCAAGAAGAATCGGCGGTTCAACATATCAAGTTCCTCTTGAAGTTAAGGCTGATAGAGGAATGGTATTAGGTTCAACCTGGATTATCGATGCAGCTAAAAAACGTAGCGGTAAATCAATGGTTGAAAAGTTAACTAATGAATTAATGGATGCTTCAAACGGTACAGGCGCTGCTTGTAAAAAACGTGAAGATACACATAAAATGGCTGAAGCAAATAAAGCTTTTGCTCATTACAGATACTAATTCAAAAATATTAATAAAAGAAGGGAACTTTTTAAAGTTCCCTTCTTTATTATTTTTTAGGAGGAGGTCCTCCATGATTATGTGGATGAAAATTATTTGGAGGCATTGGTCTTTGACCACCAATAAATGGTCCTACAGGTCGCTTCGACGGAGGCGGAACATAATTACCGGGGAAATTATTATATCCGAAATTAAATCCAAACCCTTTATAATTAATTCCTCCCATATTCATTCCATATCTATAACCGGATGGGTAATATCTGTATTGAATAATTTGAGGCTGATAATAAGGAATATAACCTGTAGCCTGATTTAATTTTTGAGCTTCTAATGATGCTTCTAATTTTTTATTCTCTTCTTTTAATTTTTCAAGTTCCAGTCTTTTAAGTTCTTCTTCTTGCCTTAACTGTTCCTTCTTTAAATCAGCTTCAGAAGGATTAATTTGAAGTACCTTAGTATATCCGCCTGACGCCAAAGTGGAATTTCCCATAAAAAATACAATTATACTCAATATTAAAATTATATTATTCATAAACATATTCCTATTTATATAACTAAAATTTAAATAAAAAGTTCATTATCTATAATTTTGAAATTGTAAAGGAACATTATAAGAATCTTCTTTTTCTCTGAGCATTTTTATTACTGCCTGAAGGTCATCTTTATCTTTACCCGATACTCTGACCTGTTCACCTTGTATCGAAGCTTGAACCTTTAATTTTGTATTCTTTATATCTGCAACAATTTTTTTAGATATTTCCTGTGTCAGTCCTTTTCTTAAATTATATACCTGTCTTTCATTCCCACCCAATGCATTTTCTATGGGCTGAGCATCTAAAATTTTTATGCTTAAATTACGTTTAATCATTTTTGATTGCAGAATATCAAGAATATTTTTAAGTTTCATTTCATCATTAGTTGTAATCGTAATTGACTTATCAGAATCTAAAATAACATCTGAATTTGAACCTTTTAAGTCAAACCTTGAACCTATTTCTCTTTTTACTTGGTCTATCGCATTTACAAGCTCTTGTTTGTCAAACTCGGATACAATGTCAAAACTACAATCTTTCGCCATAATAAACTCCTTTTAATAAAATTGAATAAGCACATTTTAACAAATTTTTTCTCTCTTGACAATTTATAGACATTTGTCTATAATATAAATATGCTTACAGAAAAACAAAAAATATTCTTTGAAAAGCTTAAAGAATCATACGGAAAAGAAGTTCTGCCAAGTTTTGAAATACTTGCTAAAGAATTTGGATTCAAACATAAAAATTCAATCTGGCAATATTTTAACAAATTAAAAGAAGAAAATCTTATTGAAGAGAAAAACGGAAGATTTTTTATAAATAAAGATTTATTCGGTGCCATTTTATTTTCATCAGTTGTAAAAGCAGGATTTGCTTCAGTAGCAGATGATTATATAGAAAAAAGAGTTTCTTTGGATGAAAGTTTTGAAATAAATAATCCTTCAACATTTCTTTTTACTGTGTCAGGTGATTCAATGATAGATTTAGGAATATATGAAGGAGATAAAGTAATAGTAAAAAAATCAAATACCGCAAAAAACGGAGATATAGTTATAGCATTTATAGACGGTGGTTATACACTTAAAACCTATCGAAGTAAAGATAATAAAGTATGGTTAGAGCCTGCAAATTCCAATTATCCTAATCTATATCCTAAAGAGCAGTTAATAATTTTCGGAATAGCTCAAGGGATAGTAAGAAAATTATAAATTATTCAAATATGTATCATATATTTTATTGTGGGGAACCCTGTTCCTCCCAAATTCCCCACAAAGTTTTTTTTAAGGATGGTTATGAAAGATAAAATAATCGGATTAATTGACGGTAATAATTTTTTTGCAAGTTGTGAAATTTTAATGAATCCTTCATTAAGAAACAAACCTGTATGTGTATTAAGCAATAATGACGGTTGTGTTATAGCACGCTCTAATGAAGCAAAAAAACTCGGTATAAAGATGGGGATGCCTTATTTTATGGCAAAACGTGAATTTAAAGGAGTAACTTATTTAAGTGCAAATTTTGCACTCTATCATGATTTATCAGAAAGAATGATGGAGTTTCTCAAACAATATTCAAATAAAATTGATGTATACTCAATTGATGAAGCATTTATAGATTTAAGCGGATGTGATAAAATTTTCAAAATGAATTATAAAGAGTTGGCAGAGAAAATAAAAAAGGATATTGAAACAAATATAGGATTAAATGTTTCAGTAGGAATTGCAAATTCAAAAATTCTAGCTAAAATAGCTAATCACAAAGCAAAAAAAAGAAAAGGTTCATATGTTATAGAACGTCATTTAATAAAAGAAGAGATTCAAAATATGCCCATTGAAGAAATATGGGGTATAGGAAGAAACATA
The DNA here is from genome assembly GCA_947625445.1 of Candidatus Gastranaerophilales bacterium. Lineage (GTDB taxonomy): Bacteria > Cyanobacteriota > Vampirovibrionia > Gastranaerophilales > Gastranaerophilaceae > Avigastranaerophilus. The sequence goes on along the minus strand of CANQOM010000133.1, from coordinate 1,982 downwards.
GCAAGAAGTTTGAGAAAATACGGAATTTTTTATGCTGATGAAATTTTATTAAAAGATGATAATTTTTATAAATCTATATACGGTAAAAAAGGATTAGAATTAAAATATGAACTTGAAGGAAAAAGTGTTATCCCTCTTACAGGCGAAAATGAAAAACCAAAATCCATTCAAAGAACAAGAGCATTCCCCGAATTTTCAAAAGATAAAGAATATATAAAAACAGAATTAAATATGCACCTTCATAATGTATGTAAAAAATTAAGAGAACATAATCTTGAAACGGGTATTATTTCTGTAATGCTCAGAACAAAAGATTTCAAAGTGTATTTTAAAGAAAAAAAACTTAATTTTACAACAAATTCAGAAGTGATGCTTTTAGATATTACAGATAAACTTTTTGAATCTGTTTATAAAGAGGGCATAATATATCGTTCATCAGGAATTTGGGCTTATTTACTGACTGATACAGAAAATACTCAGTTAAATCTGTTTTCGGATTCAAATACAAAAAAAGCTAATAAAATATCTTCTTTATTAGATAAATTAGAAGATAAATACGGAAAAAATATAATAACTTTAGGGTCAACAGGAATAAAATCAATAGCACAAACACATAAGCGCATAATGAATTTTATATCAACTTAATTATAGTTAATATATTTTAATTAAATTATATACTTATATAGAAAGACTATAATATCTGTGTTATATAAATACTAAGGGGATAGTGAAGTGAAAATAGGATTCAAAAAATATATAATAATACTTTTATTATTGTGTTGTATGTTTAATACTTCATGTTCTTTTTCCGAGGTGGTTAAACTTGAACCCGGAGAAAAAAATTCATTAAAATTAAAAAGTAATGACAATATATCTGATAAAAATCTTGTATTAAAAGACAGAGATGTAATAGAAGACATAATAAAAGCACAAAAAGAAGAAGAAGTAAAAGATATAGAACTTTTATGGCGAGCAACTATTGATAATAATACACTAATAAAATTTACATTAAATAAACTCAATACCCCGGAATCACAAAGAAGACTGCACTCATCCGTAATGGCAAAAAGCTTATCTGCACTAATATACGGTGCAAGTTTTATTCCAATGTTTACAGGTTCAAATACAATGCTGCAATCAGCATCATTTTCAGCCGGCAGATTAGCAAATAATTTTCTTAATAAAGACGCTTCAACAACTCAACAAGCTCCCATTACGGATACAGAATTGATTCAACTCGCAGGCACAATTGAAGAATTACAAGAAAAAATTATTTCTTCTTATTATGAATACAAAGGAGCTTTGAACAAATTAAAAGATATACGTTCAAGAATAATTTTATATAACAAAAATTACTCACAAGCACTTCAAAATAACTCAATTACAGAACTTGTTGTATCTTCTGCTCTATATGAAGATATGCAATTGCAAGAATATAAACAAGAGCAGGAAGCTAAAAAATATTATCTTTCATTAGAGCGTCTTGCCGGGAAAAAAGCAGTTGATAGCCTTATACTTTCTCAATATGCTTTAAAAAATCAATTAATAAATATGGAAAACATAGAAAAATGAAAAAATACTTATACATATTTTTAATATTAATAATAACTCAATTGCCTGTTTTTTGCACAAACTTAGAAGATGTTAATTTGCCAAAAGACCCTTCATATCGACTTGGTGTAACTTATAATATAGAGAAAGAATACAAAATAACTGACTTAACTGAAAAGCAAAGTGAAAAAACCGCTTCATACGAAAAAGAATACATAAAAAATTCTACATACGCCGATACTTCTTTAAAAGATTTATCAAATGAAATATCAAAATTATTGTCAATCGAAAAAGAAGAAATGCTTGAACATATACAAATATTGTGGGCAGGTGCAGCTTTAAGAAGTGAAACCATAAAATTTGCTTTATACAAATTAGCAAATCCTGATGCAGATAAGCCTGACGAAACAATAAAAAAGAAAATAATACGC
>CANQOM010000132.1 GCA_947625445.1 Candidatus Gastranaerophilales bacterium | reverse complement strand
TGTTATGGAGAAAAGGAGTGAAGGAAAATAAGTAATAAAGAATTTTTAATCTCTACACTTATATAATTCCCCAATATTTTTATATATAACATATATACTAAATATATATTAATATTTTTTAATATTTTAATAAAAATTAGCCTCTTTATATTTTCTGTATTCAGAAAGAGCGGCATAAAAGTCAGGCCACCAAACACGAATTAAACCGTCAATAATACCTACATCATCATAATAAGTACCGCCTCTTGGGTTTATATATCTTGAATTAAATGAAGAATCCATCATAGGAGTCATTGCGGTTCCTCTAAGAGCAACTTTTGTACTTTCGATTTTTAGAGTATTAATTCTTTGTGTAGGAGAACCATGTTGGATTTCATGAAATAAATCCATTTCTAATCTTTCAAGTCTATCTATAGTATTTTCAAAAGAAAAAGAATTGTTATAAATTCTTTTTTCAATAGTATCAAGAGTTCTGTACTGTTGAGTAGTTAAATTAACCAATCTGGGATTATCAGCAGTATTTTCAATTTGAAAATCTTTACCGATATATACAACATCATCATCTGCGAAACAAGCAGAAGACAACAAAAATACAGAAACAGACCAGACAATAATAAATTTTGGCAATACGCCCATAAACACACTTCCCGTAAACTGAACAACAGACTATGGTTATACATATTCAATTTCAGTTTAACGGGATATGTTATTTAACAAATTGCATAAAAAGATAAAGAAACAGGCTATTATTTTACTTCATAAAATAATAATTATTCTTGAATAGTAATAGGATTTTTTCCGCCTTCTTTAATTTCTATAACAAGTTCCCCATCAGAATTTTGAGAATTAATAATAGCAACTGCGGAATAATATCCTAAAGATTGATAATATTTCATAATATCTTTTCTGATAGCAGCAACATTTTCAGCAGTTAAAGGCTTATTAATTTTATCCTGAACAAGTTGAAGCAGTTGTTCTGTAGGAACAGAATTATTATTAATAAATACAACAGATTTTAATTCCTGAGAATCAGAAACAATATTTTCTTGTTTTATATTTGAAGAATTAATAATAGCATTTTTATTTTTAGAGCGAGAAGTTATCTCATGAAGCCTTAAATCTTTGACATACTGAGTATTAATAGCCCCTGCATCCATTGCGCCAAAAGAAGCAGCATAAGTAACAGGACTTGCAAAAATCATTAAAGAAAGACAAATAACTATTTTATTCATTTTATACCTCACCCTCATAAATTTTTTACTAATTAAATTATATCATAAACCGTCTGTTGTATTTGAATAAAATATATTCATGATATAATTTATCTGAACGAATATAATAAGTTTTAAAAATAAGCATGAGAAAAAGACAGAAAAAGGTGATATAAAATGACAGTAACAGTAGAAAGATTAGAGAATAATGAAGTAAAATTAAACATTGAAATTGAATCATCAGTTTCACAATGGGAGTATGATAAAGCTTGTAAAAGGCTGGCACAAAGAGTAAATGTTCCAGGCTTCAGACAAGGTAAAGCGCCAAAGAACATATTAGAAAAATATGTAGGTATAGCAGCATTACAAAGAGAAGTATTGGACAATTTACTGCCTACTATTTTCCAAACAACTATAGAAGAAAATAATTTTGACCTTGTAATACCTCCTAATGTTGAATCTTACGAATTTAGAGATGACAAATCATTAAAAGTTACTGCAAAATTAGAATTAAAGCCTGAAGTAAATTTATGCGAATACAAGGGTGTTGAAGTAGAAATAGAAGAATTTAAAAATGCAGATGATGTTGTTGAAAAAGAATTACAAGTTGTAGCTGACAGATATGCAACATTAAAAGATATCACAGACAGAAAATCAATAAACACAGATATAGTTAACATAGATTTTGACGGTTATGCTGATGGAGAAGAGATAAAAGGCGGAAGTGCAAAAGGTTATATGCTTGATTTAGCACATTCAAACTTTATCCCCGGATTTGCAGAACAACTTGTTGACCATCAAGCCGGCGAAGAATTTAAAATAAACGTAAAATTTCCTGATGAATACCACGATGAAAAATTAAAAGGAAAAGATGCGGAATTTAATATTAAATTAAATTCTGTAAAAGAAAAAGTTCTTCCTGAAATAAACGATGAATTTGCAAAAAGAGTCAATCCAAAATTTAATACATTAGAAGAATTAAAAGAAGATATTAAGAAATTTGCTCAAAATTCAGCAAAAGCTGAAAATGAAAAAAGAATTACAACAAAAATATTAGATACATTATTTGAAAAAATAAATGTAGATATACAAATAACAATGATAAACAGAGAAATTCAAGCATTAATGGAAGAATTTAAGCAAAGAGTTAACATGCAAGGCGGCGATTTTGATAAAATGCTTGAACAAGAAGGACATGAAAAAATATATAATCAATTAAAAGAAGAAGCTGAAAAAAGAATAAAAACTTCATTAATAATCGGCAAGATAGCACAAACTGAAAATATAACGGTTTCTCAAGAAGATGTTCAACAAAAAATAGCTTATATGGCTCAAATATATAATACATCTACAGAAAATATAATTTCTGAAATTCAAAAAAATATGAATATATTAAATTCCATAAATCAACAAATAATAACAGAAAAAGTTACAAGATTATTAATAGATAATGCAAAAGTAAATTATAAAAATAATTAATATAGAAAGGTAAAAGAAATGAGTTTTGTACCGGTAGTAATAGAACAATCCTCAAGAGGCGAAAGATCATTTGATATTTTCTCAAGATTATTAAGAGAAAGAATAATCTTTCTGGGGACACCGATTGATGATATGGTAGCAAATTTAATAGTTGCACAATTGTTGTTATTAGATAGTGAAAATCCGGAAAAAGATATTATGTTATATATAAATTCACCGGGAGGAAGTGTAACCGCAGGATTTGCAATATATGACACAATGCAACATATAAGAGCTGATGTATCAACAATATGTTTAGGGCAAGCAGCATCAATGGGTGCATTCTTATTATCATCAGGAACAAAAGGGAAAAGAATGGCACTGCCGCATTCAAGAGTATTAATCCACCAACCTTTAGGCGGAGCTCAAGGACAAGCAACGGATATTGAAATTCAAGCAGCTGAAATTATAAGAATCAAAAAATCATTAAATGAAATTTTAGCAAAAAATACAGGACAATCTATTAAAAAGATAGAAAAAGACACAGACAGAGATTATATCATGACACCGGAAGAAGCTTTAGAATACGGTATGATAGATAAAGTTATAACAACAAATACAACGCCAAAACCAACTCAGGAGATATAATTAATGGCAACAATGGATGATAATCGTTTAAAGTGTTCATTTTGCGGAAAAACACAAGAACAGGTAAAAAAGCTTATAGCAGGTCCTGACGTATATATTTGCGATGAATGCGTAGAGCTTTGTAATGAAATTCTGGATGAAGAATTTTTAGAAAATAAAGAAAAGCCTGAAGAGCCTGAAATTAAGCAAACCGATATGACAAAAATACCAAAACCGCATGAGATAAAAGAGTATCTTGACCAATACATAATTGGACAGGATGATGCTAAAAAAGTATTATCAGTTGCGGTGTATAACCATTACAAAAGAATAGCGCATAATGAAACTGCCGATGAAAAACAAGTAGAAATCCAAAAAAGTAATATTTTGTTAGTAGGTCCGACAGGAAGCGGAAAAACATTATTAGCACAAACATTGGCAAAGATGCTGGATGTACCGTTTGCTATAGCAGATGCAACAACCCTTACAGAAGCAGGATATGTCGGAGATGATGTAGAAAATATGCTTTTAAGATTATATCAAAATGCTGATTTTGATGCACAAAAAGCAGAACGAGGTATTATTTACATCGATGAAATAGATAAAATATCAAGAAAATCAGAAAATACGAGTATAACAAGAGATGTATCCGGAGAAGGTGTTCAACAAGCATTATTAAAAATGATAGAAGGAACAGTTGCAAATGTACCTCCACAAGGCGGAAGAAAACATCCTCATCAGGAATTTTTACAAATTAATACCTCAAATATACTATTCATAGTAGGTGGAGCATTCGTAGGATTAGATAAGATTATAGAAAGAAGAGTAGGAAGTTCTGCAACAATCGGTTTTGGGGCAGCAGCTCCAAAAACTCAGGCAGAAAAAGAACTTGAAGAAAGTAAAATGCTTAAAAAACTTCAACCTGAAGATTTACTTAAATTCGGATTGATTCCTGAGTTTATCGGCAGAATACCGGTATATGCGGTTTTAGATCCTTTGGATGAAGAAGCATTAAAGAACATTTTAACTCAACCAAAAAATGCACTTTTAAAACAATATCAATGTTTAATAAATATGGATGGAGTTGAGTTAAAATTTGAACCTGAAGCAGTTAATTTAATTGCCGAAGAAGCAATAAAAAGGAAAACAGGTGCAAGAGCTCTTCGCTCTATAGTTGAAGAAATTATGACTGATATTATGTATACTTTACCTTCACAAGCTGATACAAAAGAGTTCACAGTTACAGCTGATATGGTAAACAAGAAAAAAGAAGAAAATCAAGGATTAATTCAACTTCATAAAAAACAAGAAGCATCCCAAGAGATAAATATTTATCCGAAATTAAAATCTGATGAAGAAATTGCATAAAAAAAAGACCTCATTTAGAGGTCTTTTTTATTATTTATTATTCAATTATACAACTTTTTCCTTCAAGTTTAGAGAATGATTTTAATTCTTTTTTAACCATATCATTGAAAGTTTTTCCTTCTTCAACGGAAAGTATTTCATAAGAAGAGTTT
>CANQOM010000131.1 GCA_947625445.1 Candidatus Gastranaerophilales bacterium | reverse complement strand
TTACCGGCAAACACTTCCCCTGTATTAATCCCGATTCCAATATCTATATCAGGTTTATTTTCTTTTCTCAATTTTTCTTTTAAAGTTTTTACGCCATTAATAATATCCATACCGCACTTTAGTGCATTAAGAGCATGCATATCATCTTTTATAGGTTCACCGAATATTGCAAGCACTCCGTCACCTATATATTTATTAATGATTCCGTGATATTTTTCTATAATAGGCTCAATTACAGAAAAGTATTCATTCAAAAAGACGGTAACTTCTTGAGCTGATAGTTTTTCAGATATGGAAGTAAAATCACGTATATCAACAAACAGAACTGTAACTATTGCTTTAACTCCGCCAAGATGAAGCTTTTCAGGATTTACCAATAACTTTTTTACAACATCTTTTGAGATATATTTGCCTATTACTCTGTTTAACATTTCACTTTTTTTATCATTTGTTGCAATTTCAAATAATTTTTTTAGAAAAACCACTGAAAATATTATTATTATCGGACTTGCAGGAGGAATGTAAACATTATTTATATATTCAAAAATGTAATATGAAAAATATACTAATGACAGTAAAAACGCAAGAAACAGATTATCTTTTAATCTTACAAATCCTCTGAGTATAAACAATGAAAAAATTATTGTAATTAATATTGAATAATCATACTTTTGTTGAGTTTTAAAAGAATCAGAAAGCATATTATCTATAAAAGAAGCCTGAATATCAATATCTGCTTGCTTTTTCATGACCGGAGTTTCACTAATTTGCTCCCATACATAACCATCAGCATTAAGCCCTACTATAACTATCTTATTTTTAAATTCATCAGGATTAATTAAAGGATCTTTACCGTTTAGTATTGCATAATATGAATCTATAATATCAGAAGCGGAATACATTTTATGAGAGTAATAAATATTTTTTTGTTTGTACCAATTAATTAAAGAATAAACACCCCAAACAACATTCGTATGATAATCTTTTTTCTTTAACGATTTAATCGGCATTTTTAATGTTTTACAATCATCATATGAACACAAAAAGTCATCATATAAAATATAAGACTTAATTCCGCTATACATGGAATACGCACTTAAAGCCAATGAAGGATAAAATTTATTATTCATTTCAATAAAAGGCATATAGTATCTTACTATAGTATCTGAATCTTCAGTAATTGATGAAAAAGCAAGATTATTAACATTATAAAGAAAATCTTTGGGAAGTTTTATAACCCCTTTATAAGATTCCGGTATTTTTTTTGTTCTTCTGTCTTGTATTTTTATTTGCGAACTTTTACTATCAAGCATCTTTAAGTACTTTTCAGGCAATACATCTATTGTTTTTGCCGAATTTAAAAAAACGTAGCTATTGATTAATTTTTTTTGTCTTTTTAAATTTTCATAGAATACTGTATCTTTTTCAGGATTATAAGTATCAGGGAAAAAATTCAAATCATTATATATTATAACTTTTGCTTTGGCTTCATTCTCTAAAAAATCAAAAATATCAGAAAAAAAATCTTTCGTCCAAGGCCATGAAAACTTTTCTATTGATTTTTTATCAACCACCACTAATACAACATTATCTGACGGTTTTTTGTTTGTTATTTCAACTGCAATTTTTGTTATAATATCATTTGATTTTAAATCAATAAACTTAACTGAAATTAACCAAATAAATATTAATATGAAGAAAAATATAACAGATATTATAAATTTTAAATTAAAAAATTTATTCATAATTTAATTTTAATCTTATATTCTAATTTTGTAAAAATATAAATTTTTCTAAACTACACCGTCAATAAAAGATGAGTAAGAAATAACATACGATTTTTTCAAAAACTTTTTTAAGCCGATTTTAGATATATTGCAAGTAGTAATAACTGTTTTACCTTCATAATTATCCGGATTATAAAAAACATTATCAGTTAAAACTTTTGTTAATTTCTTATGTTTAAAACAAAAGAAATTTTCACTTAAAGCACAAGAAGATTTAGTGTTCATTATTAATACATTATCAGGCAAATAACAATCTTTTATTCTAACTAAAGGCTTATGATAAAATACATTTATATCTTTATTTATTTGATTAGAAAATTTATAATTATTTAAGTAAAGAAATTCATCTAATTTTATAAGTTTATGAGAAATTTCACTGATTTTTGAAAGAGTATAATAACAGGTATCACAAGAACAAACTATGTAATCATATTCTTGATACATTTTATTTAAAAGTTTATTTTTATTTTTATTAAATTTTTCCGTATTACCGTCAGAAAGAAAAGGATAACCACAACAATCAGATATAATTTCAACTTCATAGCCCAAAGATTTTATCAGATTAATTGATGCATTTTTGTCTGATGGATTTATGTATCTGTTGTAACAACCTTCAAAATATAAAACCGTTCCTTTTGTTTCCAATAATTTAAATTTTTTTCTTTTGGAAATAATATTTTTCGGTAAAATTCCCACAAGACTTAAATACACAAAATAAAGAGCAGAAAAAGAAGGAAGTAAACTTTTATTACCGTATTTTGATTTAATAAAAGTAAAAATATTATCAGAATCAATTGAACTTGGACAAAAATTTTTACATTTATTACAATATAAGCAAATATCAATATTTTTAATAAAATCTGACGATAAAGGTTTTGAGTTATTATAAAAATTATTTAAAGTAATATAGCGACCTCTGGGCAAATACATTTCATTTTTTGTTGCTATATATAACGGGCATACAGATTGACAAAGTGCACACTTTGAACATTTGTATATTTCTTCTTTAATTTTATCTTCAGAATAATTCATAATAAAATTATCTGATAAAATAAGTGTACAGACAATTGCATTTTAAAAAAAATTATAAGATAATTATAAAAAAACTTGTCTCGGAAAATAGTTATGACACTAAAAAATCTAATAAAAAATAAAAAAGTTTTAGGATATGTAATATTATTTTTAGTTATAATAACAGGTTGTTTTTTATCTTTTATTTACGCAGAGATAATAACAAAACCAATAAAAGATAAAATCAATGATAACACATATAACTATAAAGAAGCAGAAATAGAAAATCTTCTTGTAACGGAGACAAAAGAAGGTGAAAAGTTATGGGAATTATATGCTGAAAAAGGTATGTATAGCGACTCTGATAACATAGTACTGTTAACGGATTTAATCGGTAATTTTTATGACGGTAATAAAGTAAAAGCAAGTTTTAAAGCAGATAACGGAACATACAATTCCGAGAAAAAAGAGATTATACTGTATAATAATGTCTTTTTAGTATATTTTGACGGAACAAATATACAAACAGACAGACTTGAATATAAAGGAAAAAATGAAGATATTGTTGCACATGGGAATATACGAATAGAAAAACCGAATGAAGCAATAATATTTGGCTCGAAAGCAATCCTAAAAGGAGATTTTTCGGATTTCCATATTGAAGGCAGAACAAAAACTCAATTCTATATGTAAAAAATCAGGATAGGAAAATATGAAAAAAATATTAAGTATATTAGTAACAATTATTATATTAACAGGCGGAATTGTTTATGCAGCATCATTGACAGTAGAATCAGATTCTCAGGAATTTAAAGACAGTGAAAATAAAATATTTTTAGAAGGAAATGTTAAAGTAAAATCCGGAGAGATTAATGTAACAAGTCCTCATGCAGTAGTTCAGATTGACCCTAAAAACAGTAAAGTTAACAAAGTAGAATTTGGACAAAATGCATATACTTATGCAATGGACAAAGGAAAAAAACACGAAATTAAAGCTCAAGTATTGGAAATGTCATTACTAAATAAAATATTTTCGGCAACCGGGAATACAATTTCTTCAATTACAGAAAAAGATAAACCTATAGTAATTGTTACTGCCGATAAACAAGAATATAACAAAGCAACAAACGTAATGAAAGCTACCGGTAACGTTAACATAGTATATAAAAATATAGAAACCTATTCAAACACTGCAATAGTTGACTTAACACAAAATAATGACGTTAAAAAAATTCAATTAATAGGCAATGCAAAATTACATCAAGATAAAAACAAGATAAATGCAAACAAATTAACATACGATAATATCAAAGAAGAAGCCGTAGCAGTTGGACATGTATACACAAATATGATTACAGAAGATAATAAACATCTGGAAGTATGGTCAGATTATCAATCTTATAATAAGCGTTCAAATTTTGTAACTGCATCGGGCGGAACCAAAATAAAATATGAGGATTATACTGCAAGAGGTCCAAAAGTAAATGTATATCCCGACAAGAGCGGTAAAAAATTAAATGAAGCAATTTTCGTAGGCCGTTCAAAAATAGAGACAAAAGGAAGAACAATAGAAGCCGACAGGATTTCTATAACAATGAATCCTAAAGATTTTAAAGCTGAAGGAAATGTAAAATCAGTAATTCCTAATATAGGTGGAATGAATTAAAAGGAATTTATATATTATCTGAGTAAATTTTAAGTGACTTCGTTGAAAAATGAGTTATTGTAAAACTTATGAGCTTGCATCAAAATCGAAACGAAGTGTAATTAACTTTACTATTGCGATATAGTATTAAATAAGTTTTAATTAAAAATTCTTGTAATCGAAGTATTTTTAGGGTACATTTTAATTAGACAGATTAAACAAAGAGAGATATGAGAATGGAGGTAGTATAAAATGTCCAAAAAGACAATTACGGTTGACGGTAACTACGCTGCAGCGCATATAGCATATGCACTAAGTGAAGTATCGGCAATATACCCAATCACTCCGTCATCTACAATGGGTGAATGGATAGATGAATGGG
>CANQOM010000130.1 GCA_947625445.1 Candidatus Gastranaerophilales bacterium | reverse complement strand
ACTATGACATCAGGCACATCTTTATGCATTACAAGGTGCATATGCAGTTTGTGTAATGCATAAAGATGTGCCTGATGTCATAGTAGGGGCAAGAAAACATGCTCCTTTGTTAGTTGCTCTTGGTGACGAAGAAAACTTTATAGCAAGTGATACCCCTGCAATAATTGAATATACAAAGAAAACGATATATCTAGAAGATAATGAAATAGCGGTGGTTACTAAAGATAAGCTTAAAATTACTGATATAGATGGAAAAGAAATAATTAAGAAAGTGGAAATTCTGCCCTGGGAACCGGCTGCTTTAAGTAAACAAGGCTTTAAACATTTTATGCTCAAAGAGATTCATGAGCAACCCGATGTTATCAGAAATGTGCTGAACGGTAAAATTTATGATATCGATGCACCTGTAAGGCTAGATGAGGTTAAAATAGATAAAGAAATATTAAAAAAATTAAACAAAATTCAAATTATAGCTTGCGGTACTTCTCTTCATGCAGCTTTGGCAGGAAAATATTTAATAGAAAATTTTGCGGGAATTTCTGTTGAAGTCGAAGCATCCAGTGAATATATTTACAGAAAAACCACTACAGATTCTTCAACTCTTGTAATTGGAGTTTCTCAATCAGGAGAAACTGCTGATACAATTACTGCTATAAAACAAGCTAAAGAAAAAAAATCACATGTTTTAATTATTACTAACAGACCTGATTCAAATATGGCAAGGCTTGCAGATAGCTTAATACCTGTTAACGCAGGTATTGAAGTTAGTGTTGCTGCTACTAAATCTTATAGTGCTCAGTTAATTTCATTTTATCTGCTTTCTATTTATCTCGCTGAAATTAAAGGTTCTTTAGATAAAGATTATTTGAAAAATATAAAACATGAATTAATAAAGATTCCGTCTAAAATAGAAGAAATATTGTCAGACATAGAGCCTATCAAGGCTTGTGCTAAAAGTTTTTCATCCTATAAAAACTTTATATATATTTCTCGTGGAATAAATCTTTCTACGGCATATGAAGGTGCATTAAAATTGAAAGAAATAAGTTATATAAATGCAACGGGATACGCAGCAGGAGAGCTTAAACACGGACCTATTGCAATGTTAGACGAAACTATGCCTGTTTTGGCAATATTAATTCCCGGTGGAGTGACATATGAAAAAATTCTTTCCAATTGCGAAGAGGCTAAGGCAAGAAATGCAAAACTTATTGCTCTTACTTCTTCTTCAGACAGTAATTTAGAGTCTATATTTAATGTTGTTATCCGAATACCGAGTGTAAGTGAAATTTTATCTCCTGCAATAACTTGTGTGCCTCTTCAACTTTTGGCATATTATATTGCGGAATTTTTAGGTAAAGATGTTGATCAGCCGAGAAATTTAGCTAAATCCGTTACGGTGGAATAATGATTACTACTAAAGAAATTAAAATGAAATTGCCTGCTGATTTCACTTCTGAATATATTGAAGAGGAATTAAAAAAACAGGGTTATGATTTATTAAGATGGGCTATTGTCGGATTTGACGGTGAGTTTTACTTGTTAAATATTGCTATTGTTATTGATTAAGTCATAAGTTATAATTATGTTTATAAAAATACTCTGTTTGGAATATGTTAAATATTTATATAAATAGTGTACAATGAGAAATATGAGCTATAATTTCTTAAAAGATGAAATTAAGAAGACAATTTCAAGCTATTCGGCTTCTATTGAAATGCTTGAAAACTTTTTGACGTTTAAAGATAACAATTATATTTTAAAGCATAATATCGATTCTTTATTTCAAATATTAAAATTTTTAAATTCTTCTGAAAATATATTTATTCTGAATGGGTTTATGGGCTCAGGTAAAACGGTTGTTTGTGAAAATATAGTTAATTTTATAAGTGATGAAGTTTTAATTTTTAAAAATTCATATCAAGAAGCTATAAATCTTGATGATGTATTTCTTTCAATGTTTAAAGATTTTTCAATGTATCATAATGAAAAAAAAGTTATATTACCTAAATTTGATTCTTCTGTTTTTTCTGAAAAAATTAATACCTATATAAAATATTGCAATGTGCCTATGCTTTTTATATTTGATTCGTTTGAAATAAATATGAGAAGTCAGGATACGCAAAAAGATATATTGGATTTTTTAAATTTTTTAAGTAAATTTGAAAAAATAAAAATAATAATTTGTTCCAGAACGTTCAGACAGGAAGACTTATTATCTTCTGAGTCTTCAATGTCATATTCACTCAAAGCTTTTTCAAAAGAAGAAATGGATGAATATTTGGAACAAAATAATATAACAGGGAATAAATACGAAGTTGATGAATTGTATAAATTATCAAGAGGTCATTATCTTTTACTTGAATTGTCTGTTTTGATTATGTCATTATTGGATATTTCTTTAGAAGTTTTTGCTTCTGAATATAAAAAATCATCAAAAAACTTTCTTGAATTTCTTATTTCAAAAATTCTATCGGTTTCATCTGAGAAGTTTACGAAATTTTTAGTATTTTTAACGGCCGTACGCCATGGTATTTCTAAAGATTTCTTAATAAAGCATAATATTGCAAATGAAGATGATATTTTATTTTTAATACAAAAACATGTTGTTTCTGAAAAGTATGGTAAATATTATTTAAAAGACTACATAAAAAACGAAACAAATAAAATAATTAATGCTGAAACAAGAATAAATGTTCACAGATATTTGATAAATCTATATGAAAACGAACTACCCTTAAAACCTTTTGACAGAGAATTATTCCTGTCAAGACTTACTATGCGTCAGGAAATAGCATATCATTCAGAAAGAGCAAATATAATATCTCAAGACTATTTGAAGAATTCAAAAGTACAGTTTTCTGATGTAAAAGACTTTAATTATATAAAATATTCCGGTTTAAAAAATAATAATGTAAAGGAAAAAAAAGAAAATAAACCTTCAAATGAAAAAAGATATTATGGGAAAATAAAAAAAATAGCTCCAAAAACTGTTTTATCTGATTCGGATTCTTTATTGTTAAATATGTCAAGTAAAGATGATGATATTACTAAAGAGTTTTATTCAATATCTTCAACTAAGAAAGAAGATAGTACAATTATTGAAACAACGGAAAATATTCCGGATAGCCTTAATGATTATTTAGAAATAGCTCAAAATTATGAAGATGCATTTAATTTTTCAAGTGCAATTTTATATTATAAAAAAGCACTTACCTATACAAATGATGATTTATTTAAAGAAAAAGAACCGGTAATTTATACTAAACTAGCTATATGTCATAAAAAAATTCAAGATTTGGATGAAACCGTAAGATTCTATGAAAAAGCTTATGAAATATACGCTAAAACATCTTTACCAAAAGCTAATGAAATTCTATTAGTAATCGCTAAAATATATTCGGAAGTTTATAAGTTTGAAAAGGCAAAAGAAATATATAATAGGGTTTTATATTCTTCGAATAATGTTGATAATGAAGTTAAAATAAGAGTATACCTTGAAATGGCAGAACTTGAAGATAACAATTCAGATTCTATGGCTTCTTTAAAATACATAAAAATTGCTTTAAGTGAAGCTGAAAAATTATCTGATATTAAGTTATTATCAGAATGTTATTTTAAATATGCACTTTTTGCTGATGATGCTAAACAGACTGATATTGCGCTTAAGTATTATTTAAGATGCACACAAATTTCTAATGATCCGTCTGTAAATTTTTATCTCTCTTCCGCTTATACGAATCTTGCTGAAATATCTCTTGAAAATAATAATAAAACTTCCGCAAAGATGTATTATGAACTTGCTATTGAAGCAGACAAAAAGACAAATAATAATGAAGGATTATATTATTCTTATTCAAAACTTGCATTATTGTATAAAGGAACATCATCTGAAAAAGAATATGAATTGCTTTATAATGCACTTCAAGTGGCTAAAAAATTTGATGATATAACTTATAGCGTGAATACATACTTTGATTTGGGAGATTATTATACAGAAAACGGCGATTATAAAAAAGCTTTAAAATCATATATTTTAGCAGGAAATTTAGCCCCTAAACATTCCTATGATGAACTCAACCAAAAAGTTAATAATAAAGTAAATAAAATTAAAATCATTTTAGGTGAGATTGAATTTAACAGTATTTTAGATGAAATCAAGAAAAAGAAATAATGTTTAAGTCACTTGCAAATTTAAATATAGAATTGAATAATAACCAACAATTAATTTGGGACAAGTATATTAATTTATTTCTTGAATATAATAAAAAGGTCAATCTTATAAGTAAAAAAGATGAAAAGTATATAATTGAAAAACATATATACGATAGTCTTGCAATGAAATTATTTATAGATAAATATCAGATATCAAACAAAAGTAATTTGTTGGATATAGGTACAGGTGGAGGATTTCCGTCTGTTCCGCTTTCTCTTTTATATAATGAAATGAAGATTTTTGCTCTGGATTCAATAAAAAAGAAAATAAATTTTATCGAATATATTTTAACAGAATTAAAAATAAAAAACCTTAAGACGATATGTAAAAGAGTTGAAGAACTTCCGGATAACTGTAAAAATTCTTATGATGTAGTAACATCAAGAGCAATGGCTGAACTGAGAGTTATACTTGAACTTGCTATACCTTTTGTTAAAAAAGGCGGGTATTTTGTTGCTTATAAATCATTAAAAGCAGAGGAAGAACTTTTTAATGCAAAAAATGCATTAGAAAAATTAAACATAAAATTAACTGACAAAATAGAATATTCATTGCCACTTGAATGTGAAACAAAACGAATATTGTTAATATTTAAAAAAGAAGAAGATACACCTTTTATATATCCCAGA
>CANQOM010000129.1 GCA_947625445.1 Candidatus Gastranaerophilales bacterium | reverse complement strand
GTGACAGGTTAAATATTAATCATTTTAAAAATGACAGAAGTGTTATGTGGGATTTAGCTCCGCATGATGTATCTATGACGAGTTATATATTGGGAAAAGAACCTGTAAGAGTTATAAGTGCAGTAGGTGCTTCTTCTGATAATAATGATATTATGGATATAACACATGTAACAATAGAATATGAAGATAATATTATTGCTCATATCTCTGATAGTTGGATACATCCTCAAAAAAGAGTAAATCTTTTAGTTAGAGGAACTAAGGCTACTGCTATATTTGATGACACTTTAAGTGAAAATAAACTTCAAATATTTGAAAGTGAATCACCAAAAGTTTCAAAGACTGAGGCGCTGGATTATATTGAAATTGAACCGTTAAAATTGGAATGCCAACACTTTTTAAATTGTATAGAACAGGGAAAACAAGCAAGAAGTGACGGTCATAACGGATTTAATGTAGTAAAAGTATTGGAAGAAGCTGAAAAAATTATGCTCGGAGAAAAAGTTAAGGCATTAGATTCTGTCAGCTTCGCTTTATCAAGAAGTAAAAGATAATTATTTGAGGTTAAAATGGCTAATTTATTAACAATATTAAGAATGATACTGGCGGTTATCGCAATGGAATTGATTTTTTCGGGTAGACCCGAATTGAGTATTACTGCTTTTTTTATAACGCTTATTGTTATTATTCTTGACGGACTTGATGGTTATGTTGCAAGAAAACACAACGAATGTTCAACATTTGGTTCGGTTTTTGATATTATTGGTGATCGTGTTGTTGAAAATATATATTGGATAGGATTTGCAGTACTCGGGTGGGTAGGGGCTTGGGTTCCTATAGTAGTTGTTGCAAGAGGTATAATTACAGATGGGTTACGCAGTATGGCACTAGCTCAAGGTTATACGGCTTTTGGCAAGTCGACTATGATGAAAGAAAAATCAATAGGACATTTTCTTACAGCTTCAAGATTTTCACGAGCATTATACGGTACTGCAAAAGCATTGGTTTTCCTTGTTATTATAATTGCCTATATTCCTAATTTTGAATATTTTAATTTTTTATCTATTGAAACATACTTTAAAATAGTTGAATATCAACCGTATGCAATTACGTTTGCTAATATACTTGTATATATAACAGTAGGAATGTGTATAATAAGGGGAATTCCTGTTATACTTGAAAGTAAAAGATTCATAAATAATGATAAAGAGTAAATTTAATATAGTACTTTTTGAACCTGAAATTCCACAAAATACAGGCAATATTGCTCGTCTGTGTGCATGCACGGGGGCAAGGCTCTTTTTGGTTGGCAAATTAGGGTTTTCTCTTAGTGATAAATATGTTAAAAGAGCCGGGCTTGATTATTGGAATAGTGTTGAAATTTTAAAATATGAAAATTTAGATATTTTAAAATCTGAATTTCCGGAAAGTACATTTTATTATTTAACAACTAAGTCTAAGAATATTTATACGGAAAGAGAATTTAAAGAGGGTGACTTCTTTATTTTTGGTCCTGAAACCAGAGGGATACCTGAAAACATTCTTAATATGAATAAAGATTATTCTATAACTATCCCTATGAAAGAAGGTCAGAGGAGTTTAAATTTATCTAATTCTGTAGCTATAGTATTATATGAGGCGATAAGACAAAATGGCTAAATTAATAAGTAAAAATTATGTGTATGAAATTTTTCCCGAACGTCCTATTGATGCAAATAAAGGGACTTTTGAAAGAATATTGAATATAGCAGGCAGTAAAAGGTACATAGGTGCGGCATATCTCTCTTCAATTTCCGCTTTAAAAGTCGGTGCAGGATTCCTCATGCTCGCAACCCCTTCAGAAATTGTTCCTTCTGTTGCGATAATGTCGCCTGAGGTTACTTTTTTACCACTATATAATTCAGAATATGAAGAACTTGAAGCTGAAGTTAAAATAGCTAAAATAATTTCAATGGGATGCGGTCTTACGACTGAGAGTAAGGTTAAAGAACTTGTTTTTAATGTTCTAAAAAAACGGGATGAAAATCAAAAAATAGTTTTAGATGCTGACGGAATAAATATTTTATCTGAAATCGAATGTGAAATATCATTAAAAAACGGAATAATAACTCCGCACCCTAAAGAATTATCAAGGTTACTTCATGTTGATATGAATGAAATACTTGATAATAGAGAAAAATATGCACGTATTGCCTCAAAAAAATATGATTGTATAACAGTATTGAAAGGACATAATTCAATAATAACTGACGGTGAAGAAATATATGAGAATACAACAGGTAATGATGCACTTGCGAAATCAGGTAGTGGGGATGTTCTGACAGGTATAATATCAGGACTTTTATCTCAAGGGTTATCAACTCTTGAAGCAGCACAAACAGGAGTTTATCTTCATGGATTAGCTGGTAATCTTGCTTCTGAAGACTTAACTAAATATTCTGTTTTGGCTTCTGATACAATTGATTATTTACCTTTTGCAATTAATAATATATTAACAGATGATTAGTTTGGTGATTATTAATGGAAGAACAAGAACTGGAAAATTTAAAAGCGAAATTAGATGAAAATCCAAATGACTATTCATTATTGGAATCATATGCAATTGCTCTTTCAGATAAAGGTGAAAATGAAGAGGCATTAAAAAATTTTTTAAAACTTAAGGATGTGTATCCTGAAAAGGCTGAAATTTATTATAATATAGGTATAATTTTGGAAAAATTAAAATATTTTGATAAAGCAGTTAAAGCCTATGAAAAAGCATTGTCTATAACAGAAAATGATACTGATATATTATTTAATTTGGCAGTTTTATATATTAAGCTTAACAGATATAACGAAGCAGAAAATCTATTTTTCAAGGTAATTGAACAAGATGATAAGGATGAAAATGCTTATTTTCATTTGGGAGAAATCTATACCAGAAAAAAAGATTATAAGAAATCTATTGATTTTCTTGAAAAAGCATTAACAATTGACAATAATGATTTAATAGCAAAATTCTATCTTGCATATGCTTATAAGGCTATAGGTAATATAGAAAATGCAAAAAAAATGTATGAAGAGGTTATAAAACAAAATCCTGATTACAGTTGGGCTTATTATAATCTTGCGTCTATATATATAGAGGAAAAAGATGACAATAAAGCAATAATTTTTTTGGAAAGGACAATACAAACAAATCCTTCAGATAAAAAGGCGATAAAATTTCTTGTAAAAATGTTGTGTAAAAATAAAAAATATATAGCAGCTGAAAAAGTTTTAAAACAGTCAATACCAAATCTTCCTAATGATGCAGATTTATACTATTTGTTAGCAATGGTTTATAAGGAATTAAAAAGCAAATTAAATTATAATAAATGTTTAAAGTTAACTTGGCAAAAAAAAGATACCTTTTCAGGAGATATAAACAAATTAAAAGAAGAAATAAAATTAAGTGAAAAATTAAAATGAGAATTCAACGGAATTCTCATTTTAGCCGTGCCACTACCTATTGACCTGTATCAATAAAGTTTTATGATATAATTTCTCCTTCAAAAGCAACTACACCCGAAGGTAACATTTTAGTGCTGCTGCGTTCCCGCCCTGACACGGTTCAATGGCCTGCGCCATAATTGATTTTAATATCAACGATTTTACATCATTCCGCCGTATTTATACGGGCCTCACAGTAGGCTCTGCACCCCGCTATGCGTTCGGGTCGAGAGATCCGCAATGTCCCCGTGGAGCACGGCTTTCAAAATTATATACCGAATATTTTTATCTTGCAATTATTTTATTGTTATCTGTTTCTAAATCTTACAAGAAGTCTTAATATTTCAACATATAACCATACAATTGATAACAATAGTCCAAACGCAAAATACCATTCATAAAATGCAGGTATATTTGACTCGCATCCTCTTGAAATATTATCAAAATCTATCAATATGTAAGCAGCTGCTACCAAAGCTATTAATATATTTATTCCTATATTTAAAGGAGAATTGTATGTGAAATAGGAAAATTGATTATGAAATATAAGCGAATTTAAAAATGCAATCAAATAAAAGATGAATATAGCGCAGCAAGCGGTATAAACAACCGACCTAAATAATCTGCCGGGGCGAATTATACCTGTATAGTATAATAATGCATTACTGATTACAACCAGCATAGTAATAGATATTGCCTGAATAACAATACCTTGATATTGAAATTCATAAGAACAAGAAATACCGGAAAGAAGAGCACCTTCAGCAAAGGCATATAATGGAGCTAACGTAGGAGCGGTTTTGGGGGCAACTGATATAATAATACTAAGTATAAACCCTGCTACGGCTCCTATCAATGTCATTAATACTACTACATCCATATGCTTTAATGAAAAATTATAATATACGATACCTGCGGAAATTAGCATAATTATTGACATAGTTAATAACTTTGTCATAGTTCCGCTTAAAGTCATAGCTTTTTCAATTATACCTGTTTGGGCATTTATAACATCTGTACTTAAATTTCTAAAAATTGGGTTTGAACTTTTCATTTTACCTCCTTATTTAAACATGTAGATTATAGCACATTTTAATTTTATATGAGATTCTTCTAAATAATGCAGGAAGGAGTATAAAATGAAAATAAGAATAAAAGACATTAAAGCCAGACAAATTATTGATTCAAGGGGTATTCCTGCCATAGAAACAGATGTTATACTTGATAACGGAATAACAGGAAGAGCATCTGTGCCTTCAGGAGCTTCTACAGGTAAATTTGAAGCGATTGAATTAAGAGATAATGATAAAAATAAATTTTTCGGAAAAAGTGTATATAAAGCAATAGATAACATAGAAAAACATATAAAACCGATACTTATAGGTCAAAATCCT
>CANQOM010000128.1 GCA_947625445.1 Candidatus Gastranaerophilales bacterium | reverse complement strand
CTCAAAGCGCTAATAAACTTTTACCTGTATTGATGTCTGACGATAATATAAAAGATGTAAAACTTCCAGTGAAAAATCCTGAGGCTATTATAAGGTTATCTCAATTAATTAATTTAAATCAAAAAGATTTATTTAATCCTTCTAAAATTGTTCAAAGTGTTATAAATTACTACCATCCTATATTAATGGACAGATATGATGATTATCAAAAAAGGGAAAAAGATTTAGAACATTTTTATGCATTGAGTGAAAAATATTCAAGTTTAGAAGATTTTTTAAGTGATTTGGCACTTGAACCGCCTGATACATCGGTAACAGATGTAGAATCAGGTGCAAATATGGATGAATATTTAACTCTATCAACTATACACAGTGCTAAAGGCTTAGAATATAAAGTTGTCTTTATAATAGGAGCAGTAGACGGGAGATTTCCTTCTACATTTTCTTTTAATTCCCTTGAAGAATTGGATGAAGAATTAAGACTTATGTATGTTGCAGTTACACGTGCCAAAACACACTTGTTTATAACATATCCTATAGATATGTTTGACTTTTCAACTAATATGGTACTGTCAAAACCTTCAAGATTCTTAGATGGTATAAGTCAAGACATCCTTGAAAAATGGGTTATTGAACATTAGAAGCTATGTGATAGCCTTTTTTTATTAGGGCTTTTTGAATTTCTTCAAAGTGTTCGGCATTTTTTGTTTCCATTGATATTTTTAAGAAACAATCATTAATATCAGTGTTTTCACCGCCCTGATTATGTCTTACCCTTATTACATTAGCCCCTAAGTCAGCTATAATTGCTGATACATCTTTTAATTGTCCGGGTTTATCTAATAATTCAATAGTTAAATGAGAAAGTCTTCCGGTTTTTAACAATCCTCTGTTTATAACTCTGGAAAGAATATTTACATCAATATTACCGCCTGAAACAATACATGCCGTTTTCTTGTTATCAATAGGTAGCTTTCCGAACATAACTGCGGCCACACTTAAAGCTCCTGCACCTTCTGCAACGAGTTTTTGACGTTCCATTAACGTTAATATTGCCGATGCTATTTCATCATCGGTTACAGTTACAATGTCATCAACGTATTTTTGGCATAAATCAAAAGTTAAATCTCCGGGTTTTTTTACTGCGGTACCGTCAGCGAATGTATGAACAACAGGAAGTTCCAATATTTTTTTATTAACAAAGGATTGATACATACTGCCTGCACCTTGAGCCTGAACACCATACACTTTACAACTCGGCTTAAGTTGTTTAATAGCATAAGCTACACCAGCAATTAAGCCACCCCCTCCTATTGGAACAACAACTGCTTCAACATCGGGTAGTTGTTCAAGAATTTCAAGTCCTATTGTACCTTGGCCTGCGATGACATCTTCATCATTAAACGGATGGATAAACTCTGCTTGAGTTTCTTTTTGGTAATCGCAAGCTGCTTTATAAGCATCATCATATACTCCGTCTATTAATTTGATTTCTGCTCCGTATTTTCTTGTTGCTTCAACTTTTGAAATTGGAGCGGTTGCAGGGATAAATATAGATGCTTTTATTCCGTTTTTTTGAGCTGCGAGTGCTACCCCTTGTGCATGGTTACCGGCTGAACATGCTATTATGCCTTTTCTTTTTTGTTCATCTGTTAATTTTGATATTTTATAGTATGCACCTCTTAGCTTGAATGAGCCTGTCATTTGAAGGTTCTCTGATTTTAAATATATTTCGCTTCCTTCTAGAATTGTTTTTGAAAGAATTAAATCTGTTTTTCTTGCAACTTCACTTAATACTTTTGCTGCATCATAAATTTTATCAATGTTTAACACGGCTCATCCTCTTTTCTTTATAAATATTATAAATAAAAAACAGTTTCATTTAAAGATTTTCTTTGAGAGTGTCTGGGTGAAGGTTCACTGCCTTCTATAGCATATCCAATAGGTAATAATAAAAAGGGTTCTGTATTTTCAGGTATATTAAATTCCTTTTTTACTTTTTCTGTGTCAAAATAACATACCCAGCATGAATCTATATTCAACTCTTTTGCTTGAAGCATCATGTGTGTAGCGACGATAGATGCATCCATTTCTCCGCTTTTTCTTCCGTTAAACGGATTTTTCCAGCATTCTGATAAGTCGGCGCATACTATTAATACTACGGGAGCATGAAATGCATATGGCGTAATTTCATTAATTTTCTTTAGGTTTTCTTCACTTTTTATTACATATACTCTTTGGGGTTGGAAATTTACTGCTGTTGGCGCTAGTCTTCCTGCTTCTAGTATTAAATTTAGTTTTTCTTCTTCTATACTTTTATCTTGGTATTTTCTTGCAGAATATCTTTCAAGTGCTAAATCATAAAATTTCATTTTATTCTCCTTTAATTGACATTTGCTCTGTAAGTTACTATTATTTTATAAATATAGATATTTGACAAGAGTAAAAAATAAATTCGGAGAAAAAAGTATGAATATAGATTGGGCAAATTTAGGTTTCGGTTACATTAAAACACCATATCGTTTTATATCGCATTATAAAAACGGAACATGGGATGAAGGTATTTTATCTGAAGATGAAGTTGTAAAAATTAATGAATGTGCCGGAGTTTTGCAATATGCTCAAACTTGTTTTGAAGGATTAAAGGCTTATAGAACAGTTGATAATAAGGTCGTTTGTTTTAGACCTGACCTTAATGCCAAACGAATGATTGACTCTTGTAAAAGACTTGAAATGCCTGTTTTCGCCGAAGATAAATTTATCGATGCAGTTTTAAAAACGGTAAAAAGTAATATAGATTATGTACCGCCCTATGGATATGGTGCAACACTTTATATAAGACCGTATATGTTTGGTGAAAATGCAGTAATAGGTGTTAAGCCTGCGGATGAATATCAGTTTAGAATATTTACAACGCCGGTAGGACCATATTTTAAAGGCGGTGTAAAACCTATTACAATTAGAGTGCCTGATTTTGACCGTGCAGCTCCTAAGGGTACGGGACATATTAAAGCCGGACTTAACTATGCAATGAGCCTTCATGCCATTGTGGATGCTCATAATAAAGGGTTTGACGAAAATATGTATTTAGACCCAGCAACAAGAACTAAAGTTGAAGAAACAGGCGGGGCAAACTTCATTTTTATTACGAAAGATAATAAAGTGGTTACTCCAAAATCAAATAGTATTTTACCTTCTATAACAAGGCGTTCTCTATTGTACGTTGCGGAAAAATATTTGGGACTTGAAACAGAAGAAAGAGAAATCCTTTTTGAAGAGGTTAAAGAATTCCAAGAATGTGCTCTTTGCGGAACTGCAGCGGTACTTTCTCCTGTCGGGAAAATTATATACAATGATAATCAAATTTTATTACCTTCCGGTATGAATGATATGGGAGAAATAACAAAGAAATTATATGAAACTCTTCTTGGTATTCAACTTGGAAAAATAGAGGCTCCTGAAGGTTGGTTGAAAGAGGTTAATTAATTCCCTTTTCCAATGCATATGTATTCAAAACCCATTTCTTTCATACTGTCAGGATTATATTGATTTCTTCCGTCAAAAATTATAGGTGATTTCATTAACTTTTTCATTTTGTCAAAATCCGGTTTTTGAAATTCATTCCATTCTGTAAGAAGAATCAAACAATCTGAATTATGAAGAGCTTCATATGCAGAATTTGAATATGTTATTGTATCTTTAAAATGAATTTTTGCACTTTCCATTGCTTTAGGGTCATATGCTTGAATTATGGCTCCTCTTTCAAGCAGTGCTTTTATAATTGTAATTGATGGAGCTTCTCTCATATCATTAGTTTTGGGTTTAAAAGATAATCCCCATACGGCTAAAGTTTTTCCGTTAATATCATTATTAAACTTCTTTAATATTTTTTGTGTAAATAAAATTCTTTGATTTTTGTTCGTTTCATCTGTTGCTTCTAAAATGGCGCAAGAACATCCCTTATCTTTTGCGGTTTTAATTAAAGATTTGACATCTTTAGGGAAACAACTTCCGCCGTATCCTATTCCGGAATATAAAAATTCACCGCCTATTCTTTTATCAGTAGCCATTCCTTTTCTTACTTTTTCTACATCTGCTCCTACTTTTTCACATATATTTGCTATTTCGTTAGCATATGAAATTTTTAGTGCTAAAAAAGAATTTGAAGCATACTTTGTCATTTCTGCTGATTTTACATCCATTAATATTGTTGGAACATTATTTTTAATGTATGGAGAATATAATTCTTTTATTATTTCTGCAGCTTTTATAGAATCTATTCCTATTATTATTCTGTCAGGTTTTAAACAATCACTTACCGCTTCACCTTGTTTTAAAAATTCAGGGTTGGATACTACGTCAAATTCAATATCAGTATATGATTTTATAATTTTAGTTATTTCATCGGCACTGCCTACCGGTACTGTTGATTTCTCAACTATAACCTTATAACCGTTTATTGATTGGGCTATTGATTTTGCAGCTTCATATACATATTCCATATTAGCGGACCCGTCTTCGCTTTGAGGGGTTCCCACTGCAATAATGCATACAAGAGATTCTTCTACTGCTTTCTTTATATCCGGAGAAAAACTTAATCTTTTATCGTTTACATTTCTTTCTATCAAATCTTTTAACCCCGGTTCATATATAGGAATTATTCCTTTATTTAGCTTTTCCAGCTTCGCTATATCATTATCCACACATATAACGTAATTTCCAAACTCCGCAAAACAAGTACCGACAACAAGACCTACATAACCTGTACCAATTACACAAACTCTCATAAATAACCTCTGATTAATATAAAAATACCCCTGACACGATTCGAACGTGCGACGCCTTCCTTAGGACGGAAGCGCTCTATCCAGC
>CANQOM010000127.1 GCA_947625445.1 Candidatus Gastranaerophilales bacterium | reverse complement strand
TTTAAAAATTTTTATCTAACTGTCCCAAAATTCCGAAACTGGTTGTCAAATATTCCGGAACTGGTTGTTCTTTTACATTTTGCTAAATTCAAAATTGGTAGAATTTTATAAAAAGTTGGTAATATTATTAAAATAAATCTAGTATGATTTTCTTAAGTTGCTCTTTTATTTTCTGTTCATTGTTTTCTTCAAAAATAAATGGCAATCTTACAAAATGGATATATATATCACCTTTGTCACTTTTGCTTATACCGATTGGTGAAGATGGCTCTTTTTTTTCATATCTGTACATAGGGTATAGTAGAAATACATCTGTAATATTTCGTTTTCTGGCATACTCACAAACTTGATAAATGTCTGTTTGTTTGGGTTCTTCGCTTACTATTCGTTTAACTTCCTCTTTATTTCCCTGAAATCTTGAAACTTGTTTATATTTCGTATCAAGAATAAAAACTTTATCTTTGAATTCTACCAAAATATCATGTCGCATTGTGAACGCGGCCCCCAAAGAACAACCTTCAAAAATAATATCTTCAATCAAGTGCATTTGATTTTCTTGCAAATAAACTTTAGCTCCTTGTTCTAATAAGACTTCTCTAATAAACCCACCTATAAAACCTTCAAATAGCAATTCTGTAGGAAACAAGAAACAAAAAGATTCATGAGAATCAAATGTATAATCAGACATCTTATTAAGTAAAAACATTTTACTCATACTAATAATTATTTGATAATTTTTATGCATTTTACTTAATCGAATAGTATCGCAATCACTTGGCTTACAATTTATATCAGAAATCTCATCAAGCTTTGTTAGTATTCTTCTAATAATTTTTTGATTTTTTGTAGTTGTTTGATTTAGTAATTCCTTGCAAGTATTTTTTATAATTCTATTTACTTTATTATCAAATTCAAAATTAGAATAAGAACACCGAAATTTATTTAATTGACCACTTGATATTTTATTTAAGAGATAATCTTTGGCATCAAATTTACCTTTAATACAATTTATATCATTAGTTTCTTCTACATATTGAAAAAATAAACCGCGATTAAGAACATTTTTAACGTAGTTAATATACAATGTTATAAATAATTCTTTTAAATTTTCTGTATCGCTTAAAGAACTTGAAATATTTATAAAAGGGTATTCTATTTTATTACAATATTCTAACCACTTTACAAAATTATTCATTAAATGATTTTGCGATAGATTATCCGTACTTTGATCGTCCACATCTTCACGGAACATTTTAGGATAAATATTTAACTGCTCCCCTTTAAAGACAATAGTGCCTATATAATTTTGTGTTTTAATACCTTGTTGTCCTGTAAATGCCAAGAATTGTTGTTTACTATTAAGCTTTCCATCTTCATAGAAAACGGCTCTCTGCTCCCAATTTTGTTGCAGAAAATCTAGCAGTTCATCCAATGATTGTTGAGAACGCCAAGAATCTGGTAATGCATTATTTTTTATTTGTGAATATTCATAATGATTCAGAATCATTTTCAGCTTCCTTTACGTACAGACGAGAAATTTTATTGTCACAAACATCTGTTGATAATCTTTCTAATACTTTGCTAAGAACATTTGCAACTTTTTTCTTATTGTCATAAAAATATTCATATAGTAAAGGAATAATATTGTTATTTAATATTTCACATAAATCTGCTTGGGTACGATTTATGAAATACGAATGTCCGATTAGCAAATCTGTACTATCCAATTCTTCTGCTAAAATTTTATTTAATGATTCAAAAACATTTTTAAGTGTAGTATCTGTAACCAAAGAAGAATCCGGGTGTTGCTCTATAAATTTAAATCTTCTTCTTAACGCAGCATCAATTAATGAAATAGATTTATCAGCAGAATTCATTGTGCCTATAATATAAAGATTATTTGGAATTGCATAGATATCACCTGATGGCAAAGTAGCACTCATTTCATTAATTTCGCCCCATCTTTTATCGTCTTCAATAAGAGTTATAAGTTCTCCAAAAACCTTTGAAATATTTGCTCTATTAATTTCATCAATAATAATTACATACGATTGATTATTGTCATACATTGCTTTGTCTGAGATTTTCTTAAACACACCATCAATTGGTTTAAAAGAAAACAAACCGTTTTCAGATACAGGTCTTAAACCTTGAATAAAATCTTCGTAACTGTAGTTTTGATGGAATGTCGTAAATACAATACGCCCTTGCTTTATATAATTGTTATAATTTTGCATTAATTGTTTTCTTGCTTCTTGTGTTTTGCGAGACAAGTCAACAGGTCGTTTTTCTAGAATTGATAATGCATATTCAGCAGTAGAATATGTTTTACCCGTTCCCGGGGCTCCATATAATATAAAATTAAGAGGATCTTTGCTCATTCTTGGTTGTCTTGTTGGTAGCTCTTTTGCATATATAACTTCTTGATCCATTTTTGTTGAAGACCCTATATTTTCATCTGCATCGTTATCGCTATATTTGTCAACACAAATTGAATAATCCTGTACACCATTATTAAAAGTGAAATCTAATAATGATTTCTTTATATATCCATCAGAAGCACTTACTAAATGAATAGTTGTTCTTAGCACTCCAGGTCCATACCACTCTTTTACCGGATTTTTTTGTCCAATTAACCTTTATATTTCTTCCATCATAAGAATTTTCAGTAACGATTCCAATTGCTTTTATACTCATAGTTGAGACAACTTTACTATTATTATCAAATGGAAGATTGTTTTTCTTTGTATAAGTTGCTTTTATTGCAATTTTATCACCAGGCTTTATTTTATTAACATCTTCTGTATAATATTCAGGAGCAGATAAATTTTCCCAACGACCTTCATTAATGTATTGCTCTGAAAAATCTTGCCAATTCCCTTCTGAATTGTTTCCTGTTGCACCCACGTACCAAGCATATTCAATATCTTGTATGTGGGAATCTGTTTCTGAATTGGCATTTCTACTTAAATTTAATAAATCTCCAATTTCATTATAACGTTGTTCTATTTGATTTTGATTGTTTGTCATATTATTCTCCTATGAGTTTTTTTAATGAATCTCTTTTATTACTAACCATAGCATAATATTTATCTTGTTTTGCTATAAGTCCTGCTTGGTTCAATAAACTTACAAAATACCCATAAGAGGTTAGAAAGCTCAATCCTTCTTGTCTGTTTTTGCTATTTGTTCTTTGTTGAATTTCTATATCATTTCTAACTGTTACGGATGTTTCAATCTTTATTTCATTTGCTCTATATTTATGAATATTGTCTGCTATGGCATTTAAGCTCGTAAAAATGTCTGATCGTTGTTTTTCAAAAAGAAGATATGCATATTCTTCTTTACTAATCTTTTGAAATTTCAATAAAAATTGAATCATATCCTGAAATGGTTCAACGTAGTTTAAATCATTCGTATTAACAATATTTAAAAGTGCACCATAAACAATATTTTGTAAGATTTCATTTAATTTGTTTTCGGAAGCAATTACTTGATCTCTTGTATATTTGGGATCTTGTTTTATAAGATTTAATAATTCCAATGTTTTTACATATGCTAAGCCGGTATTTGTATAAAATTTATCTACTAAAATTTCTCCACCTTTTTCATATTGCACAAGTCTGCCATTTTTTAACAAAGGGAAGATATTTCTATTATTGTTATCGTTTATTTCTTTATCATTTTCTAAACGTATACGAAATTCTTTAAATGAAATATTTAATCCCGGGTGTTCCTTAATCCATTCGAAAATCTTTAACAATACGGAATTTGTATTATCTGTAAAACTTGCGCCTGGCGACGAGGTATTAAATATTTTTATTTGCATACATTAATCTCCTAGTTGTTTTTTGATTTCTTTTGCAATTTCATAAGCTAATTTAGGTGGTACAGCATTTCCAACTTGTTTATATTGGCTTGTTTTAGTTCCTATAAATTCAAAATTATCAGGAAAAGATTGTAATCTTGCATTTTCACGAACTGTTGGGATTCTATTTTGATTATAGTGAAAATAGTTTCTGTGCCCTGTATCAACTGTATTTGATGGCAATTTACTGTTCATACGCTCAAAAGCTTTATTATAGCGTCTTATATCCCAATATTCTGCGGGTAAGTCTCTAATTTTTCCACCATCTTTAATCATATTTATAATTTTAACGGTTTGTTCAGTATGAATTGTAAAATCATGATTATATAAGGTTTTTGAATTCCCACGAATCTCTTTTTGATACGTAGTTTGAGGTTTATTACAATACTTTTTAATAGAAATATGTTCTTCTGTACCATCAAATTGCGGAAGATCAGAAATTGCATCACTGGAAGAAACAGGATGTTCAGATGTTTGTCCTATTGGAAACTCAAACTTATTATTTTTCATACCTATAAACAAAACTCTGCTTCTATTTTGGGGTACACCATAATCTGCAGCATTTACAATTTTATAATTAACTTTGTAACCTAATTTCCCAAATCGATTTAAGATATCATCTTTAAACATCCCCTTATTTAACGTGGTTAAACCTTTTACATTTTCAATTAAGAAAAAATCAGGTTGTATAGTTTCAACAACTCTACAAAATTCTAAATATAAATGATTTCTTGGATCATTTATATCTCTGGTTCCAACTGTACTATAGCCTTGACACGGTGGTCCGCCAATAACACCCACAATATTTTCAGATTTTTTTAAATCCTTCAAAAAATTAGTTGTTAAATTCTTTATATCTTTGCATTTGCCCACTTTATCCTTATGGTTATGGTTATAGGTTGATATTGCATCTTTCCAAAAATCTATAGCCAATGCAATATCAAACCCTGCTTGTTCAAAGCCAATACTTAATCCACCACACCCACAAAATAAATCTATAATTTTATTTTTCTTCA
>CANQOM010000126.1 GCA_947625445.1 Candidatus Gastranaerophilales bacterium | reverse complement strand
AAGCCGATGTGGCGAAATTGGTAGACGCATCAGACTCAAAATCTGACGCAGCTCACCCTGTGTGCCGGTTCGAGTCCGGCCATCGGCACCATTTAATCTCCCTATTGTAAGGGAGATTTATTAATTATAATTAAACTTCTTGCATATATACGGTATATAATTCGTGATTTTCAACATTTTCAAATCCTTTATATAACACTCTAAATTGTTGATTAGGTTTATATATAGATTCATCATTACCGTATTTAGCTTCACCTGTATCATATGCCTGTGTTAGTTCTTCTTTCGGATAAACAACAAATTTTACGTTAAAACAAGGATTTTCATCACTAAAATTATTGCCTCTAATTCTTTCAGCACCATATAAAGTCTTTGCGAATGACATAATTTTATCATATTGATATATTTCACCTTCATTAGGGAAATTTTTAATAAAATTATCTATGTTATTTACTTGCATCCATCTAGCCATGGGCGCACAATTTTTACTTCTATATCTATTTAATGCATAAGGAATTATTTTATCTTCGTATCCATCTAATACATTTATTCCTGTTATATATTTATTTCTCCACGCATTGGCAAGACTTTCCACGGAATTTTTCTCTGAAGATTGAATATATACATTATTTTTAGTCAGTAAATTTAATATTTCTTTTATTTCTTCATCATTAAATTTATATAATTGTTCATTATTTATTTCTTCCGAATTTTGATTAAATTCCAATCCTGAAGCAATATGATTTATTTTTTCTAATTCTTTTTCAAATTCTTCATCAGATAAAGAAACTTTTTTTCTGAAATCATAGCCGGGAAGCCCAACACTTATAAGTTTTTTCGCTTTTTCGTATTCTTCTTCATCTAATGTTGAAGCTGATTGTAATACAACAAATGATTTGACACCAAGGTCTATTAGTTCATTAATTCTTTCAAAATCTTTTTGTGTTAAATTTCTAGCTTGATATCCGTTAATTGTTTTAGGATCAACTCCTTTTGCTATTGTATTTATTATTTGTTCATAAATTTCATCATCCATTTGGGTAAGATACAAAACTTGCTCATTTGGTATTCCGTCATTAAGTATCTTAACTGCTTTATTATATTTTTCGTCTTCTAATCGGGCAATATTTAATAAATTATATAATTGTGAAACACCATGATTTTTCAATAAGTATAATGATTTTTTATATTGTTCGTCAGATAATTCACGTAATTTACTTAAATTATTACTGCCTGTTAAATCATGACCCTTTGTTATAATTAAACCATTATTTAAAAGTTCACATAGTTTATCAATGGTTTTATCATCTTCTTTTGATAAATCGTGAAATATATCTTGTCTGTTTTGATACGTTTCTGCTTTCTTACAAAAATTCTCCGTATTAATAACTTTTTGAATTTTTTTATGATAAGAATCATCAGATACAACAGAAAGAATGTAATTACTCTTTTTTAACACAGGAATTAAATTAAGAGCATTATTATATGAAGTGTCATCTATTTGTGCAAATTGTTCCGGAATAAATTTTTCTAAATAGGGTTCATACGAATTAAATATTAATTCCCCTCCATTTTCTTTAAATTTTAAAACTCTTGAATAGGTTAAGTCATCAAAATGTGCAACCTTACAGGTATTTTCTATATAAATAGGACTATTACCCGCTTTTGTTATTTGTAATGCTCTTTTAAATTGTTCATCATCTAACTCTGAGAGTGAATCATATTTTTGATATGTATTAAATTTTGCACCATTTTTTATCAATATTACACTTCTTTTAAATGTCTTATCATCAACATCTTTAAGATTTTTGGACAGATTGTCATAATCTTGTTGTGTTAATTCAAGATTAAGTAGCATTTTTTCTCTATCTTCATCAGTTAAACTTTCATTGTCTATTGCATATTCATTTCCTATAAGCGAACTAACTTCATTTTCGGATTCATCTTTATCAACTTTATTTAATTCATTTAATGACTCCATAGTTTGTGTATTATTAGGAGGCAATTCTATTGAAATTCCTACCGGTTTATCTTTAGAAATAACTTGAGCAATTAAAGAATTTATAAATTTTGAAATAACACCCGACTTTGTCTTATTATTTTTATAGTTACATACAAATTCATCTTTTTGTGATTGAAAATTATTCAAACTTTTATATGTTTGAATTTTATTTTCTGAATTTATTTCTTGATTATTTTGCCCTATTGAATTAGTACCATTAATATTCATTAATAATTCCGTTTATTATTAATAAAACATTCATTTATTAAAAATTGTCCGAGCAAGACTGAAAAATTTACTCGGACATCTAAAAAAATATTTCTTTAACTTTTTTTTGATATACAAAAAATGAAAATCTTTTTTCAAAGACTTTCCTTGAAGATTCAACATTTAAATATAACTTATTATTAATAATATTAAGAAATTCGTTTTTATTTTCCGCAACAAAACCAATATTTTCTTCCTTAACAATACTTGAAAGCCCGACAAACGGAGAGAGAATTATAGGTTTATCGAACATCATAGCTTCAAGTGCTGAAATAGAAAATGAATCACACCTTGAAAGAAGAACAAAAATATCTGCATCATTAAGTTCTTTCATTGCGTCTTTATGTTCTAAACCGTCAGTAAATTCTACATTTTTTACACCTTCTGTCATAGGTATAACTTTGTTTAAAAATTCTTCATCACATTTTCTTCCTATGAACTTTACACAATATTTATCTCTTGTATTTTCATTAACTGAACGAAAATAATCCATAAAAATATCTTGACCTTTTAAGGGTATTACTTCTCCAAAATATACAATTTTTATTAAATCCGAATTATTTTTTTTACATACAGTTTCTTTTAATGACGAATCTTTGTTTAATTCAGATAAAGGATTAAATTTTTCATATTCATCCTGAATAGTCAGACCTAAAACATTTACACTCTTATTATATTTTTGAAAAAAAGACTTTGAAAATTCACTTATACAATATAACTTTTTACAATTTTTTATAGCATTTAAACATCTTTTATCATGATTATTTACAAATTCAGAAGCAAAATATTGCGCCTCATGAAGCCACCAATAAACATTATGTCCTAAATTATTCAGTAAATTTACTGTTTTATAGCTCACAATACTACTGCATATTATAGCTTTAAAAAAATATAAAAAGGGAAAGTATTTAATTAATTTATTATATTTAATAATATGAACGTTAACCCCTAATTTTTCAAAATCTTCTCTTAATTGACCATCATAATAGCTGACAAGAATACAGCTTCCTCCTAATGAAATTAATGTTTTTGCTAAATTTAACAAAGCTCTTGGCGCCCCTGAATTAGATAATTCGTGGGATACAAGAAGAAAAATCCCCCCCCCGTGGCGTTTTTTACTATTTAGTATATCTTTTATAAACTTCAATTTATTATCCTCCAATTTAATCAAATATCAATACTGAAATTAAGATAGCTAATAAAATGATACTTACCGAAAGAGAAGTATTAAATAAGCGTTTGTACTTTTTATATTTTGTACAATAAATTTCCGGTTTAAATTTTTTAATTAAATTAAGTAAATCAACAAAACTAAAATTATACCTTGAATGAACAAGGTTATAGTTATCTAAAGTTTTTAAGAAATTAATAATAGTTCTATATCCCCATTCTTTTCTTGGCTCTTCCTCAGCTAATAAAGCCATTTGCCCGAGAAAAAACGGAATAGTATCTATATATGGTTCTATACCTGTTTGTTTAATTTCTTGCTTAAAAGCTTCTTTTAATAATTGTATATCATCTATTTTAAGAAATGCATCCATTAAAAAAGGAGTTTCTAAAATTTGTCTTTTAGTTGTATCTTCTCCTAAATTACTTATGTTCCTTTCATCTTGAAATATTCTATAATCCACTAAAATATCATCTAAAACTATATTTTTACAACCCTTTGCGATTAAATCAATATGAATTTTATAATCCTGATAATTTATAATTGAATACTCCTGAGGAAAGATTTTATTTTTTAAATATGTTCTAAATGCCATACCGGGAGAAAGGGTAAAATTCCCGACATAAAAAGAATAATGTATACATTCTGCAATTGTTCTTTTAGGTATTCTGCAATATGCCTTATTTTCTGACTCTTTGTATTTTCCATCTTTATCAATAACAGACATTTGAGAATATATAACATCAATATCTTTATTTTTTTCAAAAGTATCAACAATTTTCTCAAGATAATTTCTACGTAATCTGTCATCACCCGCTATAAGGCATATTATATCGCCTGTTGCCTCTTTTATTACATTATTATTATTTCCGTTTATCCCCATATTAAATGGAGTGTTATAATATTTTATTCTGTCATCATTAAATGATTTGACAACTTGTTGAGTTCTATCTTTGGAGCTATCATCTCCAACAAGAATTTCAAAATTATCATACGTCTGATTTAAAATACTTTGAAGTGTTTCTTTTACGTACGTTTCCTGATTGTAAGTAATTAAAATTACTGAAGCTTTTAGCTTGCCTTTTGACATAATTATAATCCGTTTAATATCATAATATCAAAAAATATAATTTAATCATAATATGTTAAGGATTGAATTGTTTTATATTATATAAAAAATCCTTTATATCAGCTTTTCTTTTCGAAACCGAATTATTTATATAATATTCATAAATGTAATCCCAAAAATGTCCATATTTTTTAGCAAGATTATAATTTTCTTCAATTGCATCAAGTCTATTTTCATATTCTTTTTGAGTGCATTGTTTTAATATTTTCTCAATATCATCACCTTTTTTTATTTTTATTATTCCGTCAGGGTTAAAGAATTTATCTATTTCAGATGCTCCTAAATAGATAGGAACAGTTTTATACAAAAAAGCAGTAGTTATACGTTACGTAAAGAAATAAGGTTTA
>CANQOM010000125.1 GCA_947625445.1 Candidatus Gastranaerophilales bacterium | reverse complement strand
TACTGCAATTAATCCGCCCGATAAACACGCCATACTCCCTGTCATTGAAGCTAAAACTTCTGAACGGGTTAAATTAGGAAGATATGGTTTAATTGTTATTTGTGCTGCTACTTGCCCTACAAATGAACTTGCCACATTCGACAATGCTTCTGCACCTGATACATCCATTAATCTATTTACTATTTTCCCAAAAAATGCCACTACTCTTTGCATAATTCCGTAATAATATAGAATATTTACCAATATCATCATAAATATTAATGCAGGTATTAAATTTAGAGCAAACATGAATGCTTTATCACCAAAAATCTCTTTTAAAATTTCAGGACTGTTTGTTAAAGGTCCAAAAACAAAATTTGCACCTTCTGTCGCAAAATCAAGAATTTTTTCTATAAATTTGCCTATATACTCAAACATTATTTTCCCCGGCTCAAATTTCAAGATAAA
Organism: Candidatus Gastranaerophilales bacterium; assembly: GCA_947625445.1. Lineage (GTDB taxonomy): Bacteria > Cyanobacteriota > Vampirovibrionia > Gastranaerophilales > Gastranaerophilaceae > Avigastranaerophilus. The sequence goes on along the minus strand of CANQOM010000125.1, from coordinate 4,467 downwards.
TATTGCAAGTACAAATTGCAGTATTAATCCGACAATTACTGTTTTATAATTTATTGCTTTTTTATTATTTGACATAATAAACGCAATTAATAACATTGCCGCTATTCCTAATATTCCGAAAATAATATTCATAAAGTTAATTCCTAAATTTGTTATATGAATTATAATACTACAAACAATAAAATTTTCCCCCATATATGAATTTTTCCGTGTAAATTTTTACGGGGCATACAAAAGTATCATAAAGCGCAGTAAAAAAGTGAGGATGATAGAACCTGTATATGTAATGAAGCGAAGTGTAAGCAACTATATGATGGTACCGAGCAATTGAAAGGTTGCGACACAGAATTAAATATTGTAAAATTTTAATATGAAAAAATTTATTTTATTATTAAGTTTATTGCTGATATTACCACAGTGCGTATATTCAGAACCCACTGAAGAAATCCAATTTATTTATATAAACGGTTCAAATAATAATGATAAAAAAATGAAAAAATGGTTTTTTTCCGGAGTTGAAAAACTTCATCCATATATGTTTGAATCTTTTTCAGAATCTGTATTAGTAAAAAATCATTTATTAAAAAACGGGAAATACATTATTTCAAAATATCCGGAAACATTTTTCTGGGGCGATAGAAGTAATGAGGAAATGAAAACAATCAATTCAGACCTTAAAATTTCTAAAATGTTTAGTCCCAAACTTGCGCAAACAGTTAGAACTCTTTTAGCTCATTTTTTGCATGATGCCATATGGGTTTCCCATTATAAAAACATGCATCCTGTTATAGAAGACCTTCACAAACAAGTTTTAGCTAGTTATAAAAGAAATAAACCCGTAGTATTATTCGGATATAGTGCAGGGTCTTTTATAACGTATGAATATATGTTTAATAAACTTCCAAACATCGATTTAAATGATTATTTTTCTAAAACTAAAGTTTCAGATGATTTTAAACAATTTATTAAAAATAATCCGAAAAAAGATACATGTATAGACGCTCTCGTAGAATCCGGACTGGCAGTATATAGCGCAGACGGAAAACTTATTCCAAATATTGATACGGATAAATCAAAACTTGATTATATACAAATTGATGACTTTACATGTAAATTATGTATCCCTAACGGGGCATTAAAAGGAATTGTTAATTTTGGAAGCCCGCTTATTTTATTTTACTCTGATATCTCTAACCCTAACGATTCTTTAACATACTATAACAAGTTATTATATAAATATATTTTAGAAAACAATATATTTTGGTTAACTGTAAACTATGCGGATGACCCTTTAGGTTATTCATCTATAGATAATATTTCATATAAGTATTTAAAAGATAAAATAAATATACCAATTTCTCCAAAAGAAGGTTTCATATATTCAAAATCTGATGTAAAAAGTAAAAGAACATTTATGGGAGCTCATACATCTTATTGGTCAACCGGTAAAAAGTTTGCAAAAGCAGTTAAAGCCGCCTATGAAGACGGCTATAAGCTATATAATGATAATGATTTATAGATAACTATTTAGATTGTTGATTTAATTTTTTAATTTTTTCGTTATATTTTTGCACTGCAGAATCTCTGGAAATAATAATTTCTTCTTTTTCTTTATTCAAATTATGAATCCTGTTTTGTCTTTGAGCCTCAGATAAATCAGATGAAATTGCAGTCAATTTAATTTTTGCATCAATATCTTTAATTCTTGAATTATATGCAGCCTTTAATTCTTTTCGTTCATTTTTTAATGTTTTTATTGAAGCTTTTGTTTCCAATTCTTCAACTGTAACAACTTTGTTAGGATTCATATTATCCAAGAATCCTTTTGTTTCTCCAATTGTTTTATCTGTTAACTCTTTAGTAGACTCAACTGTTTTTTTTGTCACATTTTTTGTAGCATTAACCGTTTTGTGAGTTAATTTTTTTGTGGAATCAGCAGTTTTCTTAGCAGCACTTTTAGCTGAATCTACGAATTTAGTTGATTTTGACTCTTGAGGCTGCTGATATTTAACATCAATACTTTTTACTTCATCTGCCGGAATTTTTATTGTTACCATTTCTTCATTATTTGCAGCATTTGCAACTGACATATTAAAAGATAAAGCAACTAATAATATTGCAAATATAAAACAATTTTTTCTCATATTTTCTCCTTTAATAAAAATAAACTATTATATAATTTTATCTTTTAATTCTAAGTTATGTCAACAAAAAACAGAACCTCTTAACAAAGAGATTCTGTTTTTCAAGTTTAAAGTTTTTCAAGGATTTATTTAAAAGAATCTTTAAAACTGTTAATTGCATCCTGTCTTTGTTTTTTCTTAGCAGCTGATTCTTTTGCCTGTTGTTGTTTTTTTGCTTCGTAATCTGATTTAGCTTTATTAACATCAGATTTTATTTTGTCATTTTGGTTTTTAATATTTTGTTTTGCATTTGAATGTGCATTTTTGATATCTTGTTTTGTTTTTTCCATGTTTTGTTTTTGTTTATCTAAGAAAGAATCACCGTTATTTTCAACTTTTATTGTAGGTTTTGTAATAGTGATAGTCGCAGTTGCAATATTAGCATAAGTAAAAGTAATTGCAGCAACAATAGCAATAGTTAATAATGTTTTCTTCATTTTTACACTCCTTTTATTATTTTTTAATACCATCTAAAAACACTGGTATCTCTTGTTTTTTTAGGTTTTTCTACTTCTTCACCATAACCCCATCCCGGAGTTATACTTGTATCTTTTTTTGGTTCTCCTTTATGAGTTGCGTTATACGTTGCATTCTCCATTGCCTGAGCAATATTAGAAGATTTTATTTTTACTCCTGAACTTGGCTGAAATTTATCTATTTTTATATCAGAATCTTCTGAACTTACTTCATAAGCATATGCACCAGAACAATTCACAATTGCAAATAACAATAACATAGAAAATGAAATTAATGAAAAGATTTTTTTAGATTTCAACATTTATAACCCTCCTAAATATTTAATCTAGTGTCGCAACTGAAAAGTTGCTTACCTTTTAAAGAAGTCACTCGCAAATTTTACTCGGTTAACGCATACAGGTTCAGTCATCTTCATTTTGTTTAGGTGCTCAGTTTTGTAACACCTTTTGCGTACATATAAAATTTACTCGAACAATCTAATGTTATAATACCATATTGGAGAAAAAATTAACATAAATACTTTACATGTGTTAAAAAATTAGTATTATATAAATTATGAAAAAATTAATAAAGTTATTTTTAATTGTAATATTTTTGTCACACTGTATGCCAACTTATAGTGTAGATACGAAATCAGGAAGTGATTGGGGTGATAATTCTTCTGTATTCAATAAAGGATTTGAAAATCAAAAACCCGTTACAGACTCAAAACTAAAAGAAACTATTAAACAAATAAAAGAAAGAAACTTAAATAAAAAGCAAAAAAAAATACGAGAAGAAGTAAAACCACTATCTCCTTCATCAGACTATGAACATTTAAAGAATTTTACGGAATCACAATCACCAGACAATCAACTGGGACAATCTTTAACGGTTATGATTCCTGTAAGTGCATATAGTACAGATGGTAGAAGTATTACTCCGGGTTACTATAAATTATCTTGCAGAAAAATTGCAAAAGATGAATATGTTCTTGAACTTTCTCAAGGCAGTCAAACTGTTTTAACCGTTAAAGCAGAGCAAACTCAACAAGATTTAGAACAAGATTCTATTACTTTTTGTAATGCCGAAATTATAAGTGAAAATCGTATAAGGCTTATGTATGGCAGTATAGATTTAAACCTTGTAGGTTACTTATATTTTAAGTCCGAGTAAATTTTTACGTGAACATCTAAGATATTACAAAGCTGAGCACCTAAACGAATGAGGATGACAGAACCTGTATCCGTAGGGAGCATAGTGTGAATATCCTTTACATTTGCAACATGAGATTATATAAGACCTTTTCTTTTTTTAAGTTCTTTCAATTCATTTTGAAAGGGTGATATATTATTCAATTTTTCTATAATAGGAGGAATATTTTCAATAGCAAAATCAATTTCATCTTCAGTTGTAAAACGACTTAAACTGAACCTAATACTGCCATGAAGAGCAGTAAAAGGAATACCCATAGCTTTTAGCACATGGCTTGGGTCTAAGCTTCCTGAAGTACAAGCACTTCCTGAACTTGCACATATTCCTATATCATTCATATTTAAAAGGATTAATTCACCTTCAATATATTCAAAACCTATATTTGTCGTATTAGGAACTCTATTAGATGAAGAAGAATTTAATCTGGCATTATAGACTTTAGACAAAAGTCCTGTTTCAAGTTTATCTCTCAGATATTTAACTCTGGTGTCTTCATCATGTTGAGATTCCTGAGCAAGTAAAGCAGCTTTAGCCATACCGATAATGGAAGGAACATTTTCTGTTCCGGCTCTTCGTCCGTTTTCTTGATGTCCGCCTATTATTAAAGGTGAAA
>CANQOM010000124.1 GCA_947625445.1 Candidatus Gastranaerophilales bacterium | reverse complement strand
TGAAATAATAACACCTTTTGGTCTGGTTTTGTCTAAAATATCTGAAAAATGTTCTTTTTTATCTTTTATACCGCTTTCAACCTTATAAGATACAGAATCAAAATTCGAATTTAGAGTTTCTGTTTCTGCTTTCGGCACCTTTGAAATAGGATAAAATATCTCTTTATATGAAGAAACATTTTCAAAATTCTTTTCTTCAAGAGGATTAGTTAATAATTTTCTGATATTTTTAATTTTTGTTAAATCTTCATGAGGTTTAATCTCTCCTAAGATTAAATCACCAAAAGAAACATTTTTATTTGGTCTTTCTGTATTTTTGAATGAATTACTTTTTGAATAATATGTACATTTTAGATTTGATACAGGTAAAATCTTCATTATTTTTCCTTTCTTTTCATTACACTTCAGATAACAAATAATTGTGAGAATCTAATTGAGTAAAATCCTTTAATTCATTACGAATAACATCTTTAAAAGATTGATTATGTTTTAATTTTATAGCTTCAGTAGATTCAGCCGGTTCAAATTCTTTGGTTAATATGCTTTTATAGTATGTTTTATTATCTTTATCAAAAGTATAAATCACTCTTGCAGGTTGTGATTTTGTAAATAATCGTTTAAAAATATTATTATCTTTTAAATTTCCGCTGACAACAACACAAAATGTATTATCTGTTACACGATTTAAAATATAATCTTTCTTTTTCTTTACGTTGGCTATAGAATAATGTACTACTGAATTTTGAGCTTTTCCGTCAACAACTTTTACTGAGTGTTCAGAAACTTCATTAGTAAAATTAAAAATAATTTTGTCATTATTATATGAATTAAAACTATTAATTATATTTTTTTCGGTATTTGAGAGTTTACTTATAGATACTCCAAGAGGTTCCTTAACAACTTCGAAAGAAGGGAATCCTCCTGCCCAGTCTTCCTCTCCGAATGATATTTTTTTAGGTACTGTTTGTTTATTAGAAATAATTTTATTACTAAAATTATTAACAGATTGTACTCTCATGTTTAACTCTCCTTTCAAAGTTAATAAAAAACATAAATATTTTTTTTGCTATTAATGATAAAAAATATAAATTTATTGGCAAAGAGATATTTCTGTAATACACTTTAGATATGAAATATATTGATAATGTAAGAAATTTTTGTATTATAGCTCACATAGACCATGGGAAATCCACCCTTGCCGACAGACTATTAGAAAAAACAGGTACAATAGCGCAAAGAGATATGCAGGACCAGCTATTGGACACTATGGATATAGAACGAGAAAGGGGCATAACAATAAAATTAAATGCCGCAAGGATGAACTATAAAGCAAAAAATGGGAAAGAATATGAATTAAACTTAATAGATACTCCCGGGCACGTAGATTTCAGTTATGAAGTATCCCGTTCTTTGGCTGCTTGTGAAGGCGCTCTTTTAATTGTGGATGCAACACAAGGAGTTGAAGCTCAAACATTATCTAATGTATATTTAGCAATTGAACAGAATTTGGAAATAATTCCTGTTATTAATAAAATAGATTTACCTTCAGCTGATGTAGAACGTGTAAGAGAAGAAATAGAAGAAGTTTTAGGTATTGACGCCTCAATGGCAATACCTGTAAGCGCAAAAGAAGGAACAGGAATAGAAGATGTTTTGGAAGCTATAGTAGATTTTGTCCCTCCACCCGTTGATACATCGGATAAACCTTTAAGAGCTTTAGTATTCGACAGTGCTTATGACCAATATTTAGGTACTCTATGTTTTTTTAAGGTTGTAGACGGAAATATAAAACTGGGAGACAAAATTAAATTTATGGCATCAGATAAGGAGTATGAAATAACCGAGCTTGGCTATTTGAATCCGAACAGAGTACCGGTAAAAGAATTAAAAACTGGTGATGTAGGTTACATGGGGTGTTCAATAAAAGAAATAACAAGATTTGTAGGTGATACGATAACTCATGTAGAAAATGGTGCTTCAGAACCGCTTGAGGGTTATAAAGAAGCACTACCCATGGTATTTTCCGGATTATATCCCGTTGATAATGACCAATATCAAGATTTAAAAGAGGCGCTTGAAAAATTAAAGTTAAATGACTCAAGTATAACATTTGAACCGGAAACTTCATCAGCTCTTGGTTTTGGTTTTAGATGCGGATTTTTAGGTATGCTTCACATGGAAATTGCACAAGAACGTTTAGAGCGTGAATATAATCTCACTCTTGTTACAACGGCTCCAAGCGTTATTTATAAAGTCTATAAAACAAACGGTGAAGTTATAGAAATTGATAACCCTGCCAATCTGCCTGATGCACAGTATAGAGATTACATTGAAGAACCTTATGTAAAAGTAACAATAATAACTCCCAATGAATATGTAGGCTTATTAATGGAACTGGCACAATCAAAACGAGGAATATTCCAAAATATGACATATTTGGATAAAATAAGAGTATCTTTGCACTATGAAATTCCATTAAGCGAAATTATTACAGATTTTTATGACCAGTTAAAATCACGTTCAAAAGGATATGCAAGTATGGACTACGAATTTAGCAACTATAAAAGGTCAGATTTAGTTAAACTGGATATTCTGCTTGCAGGTGAAGTAGTTGACGCTTTAAGTGCTATAGTTCATAAAGATAACGCATTCTATGTAGGTCAAAAATTGACTTCAAAATTAAAAGATATAATACCTCGTCAACTTTTCGAAGTGGCAATCCAAGCAGCAATCGGAGGTAGAATTATTGCAAGAACAAACATAAAAGCATTGAGAAAAAGTGTACTCGATAAATGTTACGGCGGTGATATAACCCGCAAAAGAAAACTGCTTGAAAAACAAAAACGAGGTAAAAAACGTATGAAGGCAGTCGGAAAAGTTGAAGTTCCGCAAGAAGCTTTTATGGCAGTATTAAGCTTAAATGAAGATTAAGGAGGTAAATCTTGGCTCTTGATACAGCATTAGTAATGATATTAGCAGGTGGAGAAGGAAAAAGGCTATATCCTTTAACAAGAGACAGAGCTAAACCGGCAGTACCTTTCGGCGGAAGATACAGAATTATTGATTTTGTTATAAATAATTTTATAAATTCAGGATTTTATAAAATAAAGATTTTGACACAATATAAATCTGACTCTTTAAACCAACATATAGCAAGAAGTTGGCCGGTATCTCCAATCTTAGGACAATACATAGATTTAGTTCCTGCTCAAATGAGAACTGACGGTAATTGGTATCAAGGAACGGCTGATGCGGTATATCAAAATTTAACTCATATAAATGACGAAAATCCAAAACATGTATGTGTATTTGGAGGTGATCATATATACAGAATGGATGTATCTCAAATGATGAGATATCACAAAAAACAACAGGCACAATTGACAATATCTGCAATACCTATTCCGATATCAGAAGCAAGTGAATTTGGAATTATGGAAGTAGATGAAAATTGGAAATTGATTAATTTTCAGGAAAAACCCAAAAATACACCTAAAAGCATACCCGGAAGACCTGATATGTGTCTGGCTTCAATGGGCAATTATATATTTGAAACTCAAGAACTTATGGATGAAGTTAAACAAGATGCCATAAATTCAGAATCTCACCATGATTTTGGGAAAAATATAATACCTAAAATGCTTAAAGAAGGTAAAAGAATTTATGTTTATGACTATTCTCAAAATGAGTATACGGGCATGACAGAATCTGAACGTGGATATTGGAGAGATGTAGGAAGTATAGATAGTTACTGGCAAGCAAATATGGATTTATTGGATTATGAACCCGAATTAAATTTATATTCTGATGAATGGCCGTTAAGAACATATAATTACAATCTTCCTCCTGCAAAATTCATATGGGCAGAAGGTGAAAGAGTAGGTATGGCAACAAATTCCATGGTATCAGAAGGATGTGTTATTTCAGGCGGAAGTATCTCAAGATGTATACTCTCGCCTCAAGTAAGAATTAACAGTTTTTCAAACGTTACAGATTCTATATTAATGGAAAATGTTAATGTAGGAAGATATTCAGAAATAAGAAAAGCTATAATAGACAAAAATGTAGACATACCGCCTTATACAAAGATAGGTTTCAACATAGAAGAAGATAAAGCAAGAGGTTTTATTGTTTCTCAAGGAGGAGTAACAGTAGTACCTAAAGGAGCAAAATTATGAAGAAACAATTTTTTGTTGGGCTATTTATAATAACTTTTATTGCTTTTTGTATATTCACACTCATAGTATATAAAAATAAAACCCAAGAAATTAAGAATCAATCGTTACAGTCAGGACAAAATTTAAATGCTCCTATTGAAATTCCTGATGGTGATATTGTTCAATATCAGCAAGCACATTTTAAAAAACCTGCAGCAATTATGTTCTATGTTGATTGGTGCACTTATTGCAGAAGGTTTATGCCTATATTTGCTGAAGGTGCCAAGAAATACAGTGATAAATTTGAGTTTGTTGTTGTAAATTGTGAACATCCTGAAAACGAACAACTTGTAAAGGAGTATAATATAGGGAGTTTTCCCTCAATCTTTATTAAAGATAAAGATTTGGATTTTGAATATCAAGTAAATAATTATGCAACTTTAAATATACAAAATTTTGAAAAAGAGCTTAAAAAGCATTTAAAATTAAGGTCAAAATTACAAGTCTAAAAAATAAAGTCCACTGCGAAGTATAGTTAAACTTCTTTGCGAAGAAATAGCGAAGTTAGAATAACTGAGTCTGTATCCGTAGCAAAGCGAAGGTGTTTCAACATATCTATGTTTCATAAAATATTAAGCTCGTTTCACTCTTCAGCATCACAAATATCATTAATTAAAAGAAAAGACCTGATATTATCAGGTCTTCTAGTCAATAAAATTAAATCATATTTATTTATTAGCAATAAACTTTCTTTCTCCATTAGAGTTAGCATGTTTAGGTTC
>CANQOM010000123.1 GCA_947625445.1 Candidatus Gastranaerophilales bacterium | reverse complement strand
TGTTAAAGGTGAAGTTGTAGTTGAAGCAGTTAAGAAACTTTCTACAAATGAAGGTTTTGATGCTATGACAAATAAATATGTAGACATGATTAAATCAGGAATTGTAGACCCTGCGAAAGTAACAAGAAGTGCGCTTCAAAATGCAGTGTCTGTTGCAGGAATGTTATTAACAACAGAAGCTGCAGTTGTAGAAGTTCCTGAGAAAAAAGCCGCACCGGCAATGCCTGACATGTCAGCAATGGGCGGAATGGGCGGAATGATGTAATTCCACAATCTAAGCTTATTAAACAAAAGGGGCTCTAAGCCCCTTTTTTACTTTACAAAAAAAACAATTAAATTTATAATTAATACAATTAATTACAATATATTGATTCTTTTATAACCATGGGACAAGATTTACAAAAAATATATACAAAAAAATATGATTTAGTTTTTTCACTGGGAGAAGCTTGTCCGTGTACACAAGCAATAAGAGGCTCAAGACTTCAATTTGCATCTTTTCCTTTTGATTGGGTAATTTGTATGGACATAATATCAAGGGCAAAAGAATTATGTTCAGGATTTAAAAATTGGTTTAACAAAGAAGACTTGGTTTTTGTTGAGAAAAGACCTTATGAGCCCAAAAATGTATACAGAAATATAAAGACAAATGTGCATTTCATCCATGATTTCCCGTCAGATAAAACTTTTGAAGAAAGTTATGATGAAGTTAATTCAAAATATGAAAGAAGAGCAAAAAGAATTATTTCTTATATAGAAAACAGTAATCGTGTACTGATTTGTTATATTCAATCAACAAATAATAAAAATGAAATAAGCGATAATGATTTACAAGAAGTTATAAAAATATTTAAAGAAAGATTTAAAAATACAGAGTTTGATTTACTATATGTATTTAATAAACCTGATATCGAATATAAGAAAAAGGAAATAAAACTTATTGAACTTGAAAATTGCAACGGGGGGGGGGTATTGGAGTATACATAAAGTATATTTCAACTATGAAAGAAATGATATTAAAACTAACCCTGTCGCAGTAAAAACAAAATTATTAAGAAAACTCCTTGCAAAAGTTCAAATAAGCAATAAATTTGTAAGTAATAAAAACAGGTTTAACAGATTTATCTATAAAATTAGACTGTTTTTCAACGGTTCTTTATTTTTTAATTAATTTAAAATATAGAATAATTTAAACTACAATAATTTTAGTTATTTAAAACAAAATAATACTAACTTTATATTATAAAAAAATGGGATGTGACAAACATACAAGTTATATTACACAATAAGTTAATATTATAAATTTTTTCTCTTTATAACAAATTTGAACCCTAAAATTTTAAAAAATTTATTATCCTCTGATTTACTTTTATGGAATATAAAATTACATAAAAAATAAAATATTCCCAACAAAAAAGTAATTGATATATTTATAGGAAGTGATATTTTTAACCATTTTAATTCATCAGTTTCTCTATAATATGAGCATAGTATCCATACTTTTTTCAAATTATTTATTTCAAGCTTGTTTAAAATAGGGAGAGTATATTTCAACCTGATTAACAAAGTTTTTTCCATTATGGTTTCTTGTTTTGAAGCGGTAAGACTATAAGAATTACACCTGTATAAATACAAATTTTCATCAGAATATGCAATATTCCCTTTAAGAGCAATCCTGCACCAATAATCATAATCTTCCGCACAAAACATTTCTGTTGAATATTTACCGGTCTTTAATGCAATTTGTTTTCTATATAAAAAACAAGCACCAATATTGCATCTCTTTGTTAATTGGAGAATATTTCTGTTTGGTAACGATAAATTATAGGATGTTAGAAAATTACCTTCTTCATCTATTATATCCATACAACATGAAATTAAATCAATATTTGCATTTTCATTAAGGTAATTTACCATATATTCAAGTGCGTTTATTTTATAGAGGTTATCATCACTTGTCCAGGTATAATAATCGCCCGAAGCCATTTCAAATCCTTTATTTAAACTTGCAGGCAATTTTAAATTAATTTCATTTGTTATTATTTTTATTCTGGAATCTTTCTTTTCATATTCTTGTAATATACTTAATGTATTATCACAAGAACAATCATTAACTATTATCAATTCAAAATTTTTATATGTTTGATTTAAAATACTCTCAATTGATTCTCTAATAAATTTTTCACCGTTATATGTCGGTAAAACTATTGATACCAGCTTTTGTTCCATATCTTATCCTAACTTTAAATTTTATTCCCAATATACAATATATTTTTCTTGGCGTTGAGCAACAATAATCATTTTTTACTGAAAATATAATATCTTTAAATGAATACTTTTCTTTTGACAGATTAACAATCTTCTTTATTGAAAATGGTTTATACTTGAAAGTAACATTTTTTGTTAACAACTTTACAGGTTTATCATCCAATAAATCGTTAATAAAATCTTTCCACATAGGGTAAATTAAAGATTTATCATATTTTTGAGAAGATAAAATAGCTTCTTTGCTCATAGACTTTCTCAAATTAGAATCCAAAATCAAAGTTTCAATTTTACGAGCAAATTCATCATAATTTTCTTCTGTAAGAAATCCGTTAATATTATCTTCAATTAAATTACTTACCCCTGTACAACCTTTAAACCCGATAGCAGGAAGTCCCATACTTTGAGCTTCTAATAATCCTAACGGAGTTCCTTCAAAATATGAAGGAAAAACACAAAAGTCATAATCTAAAAAAGTTTTATACACATTTGTTGTTATTCCTTTAAATAATATTTGATTTTCTAATTTTAACTCTTTTACTAATGAATTTAATTTTGCCATGTAATTTGGAGGCTGGGATTGTCCGTATATATCTATTGTCCAATCCGAATATTTTTTGGAAATTAAGGAAAAAGATTTTATTAAAAAGTCCTGCCCTTTTCTGCAATCTATTCTTGATAAATATATTATTTTTCTATGTTCAATATCCGTATTTATAACTTCATCTCTTTTCTCGGAAGCATTAGGAATATAAATAACATTGGTATTCTTTATAAATTCGGGCAGCAGATTTTTATACTCGGGAAACAGAATTTGAGAAGTAGTATTTATATAATATTTTTGTAATTTATTACTAACCTTTTTATCGGAAGCAAAATAAAAATCCGGTCTTGAATGAAACATCAAAACTCTTTTTATTGAATCAAATTTTTTATTTAACCTTGCATTTACATATAAATAAGGAAAGAAAAATATTATAAGTTGAGGAACTTTTTCTTCTATGTATTGATTTAAAGCATCGGAATATGATTTTTTACCATCGTAATAACTATATAGATTTACCACTTTATATTTGGTAATAATACTTGCCTCAAATTTAGAATAAAAAATTCCTTCAATATTAAAATTATTTGAGTATAACATATTACAAAAATCAAAAAAGACTTTAATTGTTCCACCCGTAGTATTTAATATTTCTTCTTGCCCTATAATTAAAATTTTTCTTTTTTGCATCAAATTTTCAGTCCCAACCTAAGAAATAAAACACCAAATAAAACAATCATTAATAAATTGGTTGCTAGAAAAAACCTGTATAAATACTTGTATTTATTAAGTCGTTTTTTGGAAGATCTGTATATTCTTTCTATAAATTCTGTATCTTTAAAATATAACTCTTTATGATGATTAAAAATCTCACGACATAATGAGTCTGTCAGTTTTCTGTCAATATTATTTCGTGAATTAGAATCGTATTTTCTGTAATTAAAAAGTATTTCATCAATTTTATAAGCAGTAAAACCTAATTCTAAAAATGATAACCATAAATCCCAATCTTCATAACCGGCTTTCATATAATCCTTATATCCGCCTGTTTTCTCAAAGTCAGATTTTCTAAACATTGCACAAGAAAATATTTGATTTTGATATAAGATTTTTGATTTTGAAAATTTCCCCAACGACCATTCTTTATTCTTTTTCCCAAAATATCTAGCTCTAGAATATACAATTCCCACATTTGGAAACTTATCAAGTATATTTACCGCTTTTTCAATATATGTAGGTTCTATTGTATCATCGGCATCCAAAGGAAGAATATAATCACCCGATGACTTCGATATCGCAATATTTCTTGATTTAATTAACCCGCAATTTTCATCATTGTCAATAAAAATTATGTTACTATTTTTATATTTCTGCACAGAGCCTAAGATAATATCTCTGCTATTATCTGTAGATCCGTCATTTATACATATTATTTCTATATTCTTATATGTTTGCTTAATAACTGAATCAATTGCTTCTAAGACGTACTTCCCCATATTATAACAGGGAATAACAACTGAAACTTTCTTCATATCCCACTCTATAAACTAATTTATATTTCTTTTTTGGTATAGATACTACTCAATAATCATATATTAGTTTTTAGACTTTTGCAATATTTATTATAAATTATCACCATTTTTTGAAAATAAAAAAGACTGCAAGAATTATAAATGCAAATCCGACTAAATAATTCCATCTAAATTCTTCTTTTAAATATAAAATTGAAAATATACTAAATACAATAAGTGTTATAACTTCTTGGATTGTTTTTAATTGAGCTGCACTATAAAATTCATGTCCAATTCTGTTGGCCGGAACCTGAAAACAGTATTCTAAAAGTGCGATAAGCCAACTTACAATTATAACAACCCATAATGCAGTACTTTTGTATTTTAAATGACCATACCACGCAAATGTCATAAATATATTTGATATTGTTAATAAAATTATAGGTAAAAACTGTCTAATCATAATTCAATTATATAACAAGATAAAAGTTTGATAAATAAAAAGAGCCCTATTCAGGCTCTTTTTTTTATTTATATTATTATTAACTACTGTCTTAAAAAACTTTCATAGTTTTTAGGGAGTAAGTTTGTTTTAATTTGGTTAATAAAATCAAGCGCAACTCCAACCATAATTATTAAAGA
>CANQOM010000122.1 GCA_947625445.1 Candidatus Gastranaerophilales bacterium | reverse complement strand
ACAATGCGTATGTTAGAATTAGGCAGGACTCCAAAGGACTTTTTGAATGTTAAGTTAGAAGATTTGGAAAAGGCTATTTACCCTGTAGGATTCTATAAAAATAAAGCAAAACAAATTCTTGATATAGCTTATGAACTTTATCATAATTATGACAGTGTTGTTCCTAAAGAAATAGAAGAATTAATAAAATTTAAAGGAGTGGGAAGAAAAACCGCTAATCTTGTTCAATCAAAAGGGTATAATATCCCAAGTATATGTGTAGATGTCCATGTTCACAGAATTTCAAACAGATTGGGATTAGTTTCTACAAAAGAACCGGAAGAAACTGAATTTGCTCTAAAAGAAAATTTACCTAAACAGTGTTGGTCAGAAATTAATACTCTTTTTGTAACTTTAGGTCAAAATATATGTAAGCCGACAAAGCCTGAATGTTCTAATTGTAAGCTTTGTAAATATTGTAAAACCTACAAAATTAATATTTAGGCATGCAACATTTTTTATATTTTTTACCGCTACCGCAAGGGCAAGGGTCATTTCTGCCTACTTTTGAATAATCAATACCTTCTTTATGTTTAATTTCTTCTTTATTATTAACCACGTTCATCATTTGCTCAAATATTTTTGAAGCATATAATACACTTGCTGAAGAAAAGATTTTCTTTTCCTGTGAATCTGATTTATAAAAAGCCAAAAGTTCATTTAAATTGTATGATGAAGATAATATTTCATTTGTTCTTTCCATAAAATTTGGATATTTATCAGCTAATCTTTGAATAATATTAGCAGGTACTTTATCGTTTTCTAAAAAACTTTTTATACAATCTTTATAGCCTTGAATTGATTTATAATCATCAGTTTCGTATATTTTACAAAGAGTTTGATAGAAAGGAAGTACAAAAAGACCTAATTCTTTGTCGTAAATAATTCCTATATCATAGGTTGAATTATGCGAAGAAAAACCTTCAAGTGATTTTTCCATAAAATCTGAATATGAATTTTTAAAATCAGAAACAGTAAAGTATCTGTTATTTTCAACTTGTTCTTTGTTTTTCTCAATGTCTTCTTTTGAAGGAAGTATATTTTCGTCACAGTATATATTAAACAGATTAATAAGGTTATCTGCTTTATGATTTGTTGTAATTACTTCATCATTATCAAAACATTCAATAAATTTTTTGCCGAAATCTTTTACAAGATTTTCTATTTGTTCTTTTTTCTTGGGGTTTTGTTCATATGCTTCTTCTGGTTTTTCTATTATTCTTGCTATTGCATATTTATAAACATCCTCTTTATTTATACTTGAGATTACATTTGATATTTCAAGCAAATAAAATTCTTCTTTTGCTTGAAATATTCTGCATACTATAAATTGACCGGGAGTTATACCTCTGAAATTGTTCATTTTTACTAAGGAAAGTATTTTATATAATTTTTCATTGACGAGATTATATAATTCAAATCCGTTACTTAATATTCTTCTTACTTCAAATACAGAAGAGAAAGATGTTTCCATTTCTTTTAAGATTTCTTTTTCTTCTTTTGATAAATCGGTATTTTTTTCTTCAAAAAGCTTTATTATAGGTTTTCTTTCTTCTCTTAGTCTTCTTTCAAATATATAAGGTATTATTAAAGCTTGAGTTCTGTTCTGATTTCCTCCTGATACCGCTGAAAGATATTCATCAAAATCTTTTTTTACTTCTTCATCTGTTATTACAAAATTCATTAATTTTGTTATTGTATCTGATATTATTGATAATTTTTCTATAACTGACATATCTATCCCCTTTTTATTTTTATTATAGCAGAATGCCTTGCGGTAACACCTTTTTCTTTTCTATATGAAAAAAATATATCAGACATGCAACATGTGCAATAGTCACACATATCTATATTTATTATACCTGTGTCTGATAATTGGTATTTATTTAATAATTTTAAATCAATAAAATATTTATCATTTTTTTTATTATAAAATTGAGTTTTGTTTTGTGAATTAATTAGTTGAGTAAAAACGTCATAAGAAGTTTCAAAACAACATTTCCCGATAGAAGGACCTATTAAAGCTATAATATTTTCTGCTTTTATATTTAATTCTTTTTGCATTTTTTCTGATGTTTTTCGTGCAATTTCTTTTGCAGTTCCTCTCCAACCTGCATGAATTACTGCTCCCGCATTATCTTTTTTACTATATAGGATTATTGGTACACAGTCTGCGTAATTTAAGAGAATTAATGAATCTTCAATATTTGATATTAATGCATCTGTGTCATCATAATATAATTGTGATTCAGAAACTATTTTTATGTTATCACTATGTGTTTGTTTCGTTGTTATTATATTTTTAACTTTTAGTTTTTCTTTAAGAAAAATTCTGTTATTTAAAGCTTCTTCTTCTAAATCAATTCTGTTTGAAGCGGTTAAAACAAAATTTCTGGTAGTAAAAAAACAATCAAAGTCACTTAAAAGTGTTGATTTTAAAATTTTTTTACCGTAAAAATCATCAAAATAGAACATTAGTTTTCAACCGTATTAAATATTCTGTCTCCGGCATCGCCTAATCCTGGGCGGATATATCCTGATGAATTTAAGCAGTTATCAATACTGGCAGTAATTATTTTTACATCGGGGAAAATTTCTTGAACCCTTTTTAAACCTTCGGGTGCACTTATTAAACTTACAAATTTAATATTATGTTGTGCTACTTTTTTATTAGTAAATAATTTTATTGCATCGATTGCAGAATTGCCTGTTGCCAGCATTGGGTCTAATATTAATATCCTTTTATTTTCCGGATTGTCAAATTCTATTGGAATTTTATTGTAATACCAAATAGGAGTTAGTGTTTCTTCGTCTCTGTACATGCCTATGTGTCTAACTGTTGCATAAGGCATTATTTCATTAGCTATATCTGAAAATATTAATCCTGCTCTTAATATAGGTGCAATAATTATTTCATTTTTTCTTTTTAATATTTTTGTATTACATGTTTCAAGTGGTGTTTCAACGGTAGATTCTTCCAGCTCCAAATCTTCAGTTGCTTTATAAAAAAGTAAATATGTTATTCTTTTGATTGCATTTCTAAATACTTCCGCCGTAGTCTTTTTATCCCTTATTATATGTAAATTATGATGGCATAACGGATGATTTACCACGTATACATTCTTATATTCATTCATAATTTTTAACCGTTTCTTTATTTTCGATATTATTATTACTTTCATCAAAAAGAACTTTGTCTTTTGACAGTTTGTTTATTATAACAGTTTGTGACTCGTTAAATAAATCTGTTTCTTTTGCAAACTGTTTAACAAGTGCACTTTGTTTAAAATACTCTTTTTTATTTATCAAATCAGCAGCTTTAATTCCTCTGCCTATTCCCCCATAAATATCAATCATGACATTTGCAACTGCTTCTTGACCGTCCCATAAATCTTTAACTCTGTATGTATTTAAAGGCAGAATTATTTCTCTGTCTCTTGATTCAATTGAGTTATCCTGCATTAATTCGAGCGAAGTAGAACCACCGAGCCCGTAAAATTCAATTATTGCCGTTGTCTTTTTCGGTAGTACCGTATCTTTTTGAGTTACTAAAAAAGAAATAAATACTTTATTATCAAATATTTTTACTTCTTTTATATATCCTATATTAATTCCCATAAGCCTGACCGGAGAACCTTGAACTAATCCTCCTGCATCATTAACAAATATGTAATACATATTCTGCTCATTATCTTTTATTTTGGTATAAATTATAAAAGAGAATATTGACCCGAATATTAATATAAACCAAATTATTATTTCAGTTATCCAAATATATTTTTTCTTCATTCCAATATTATAAACCTAATAAATTTCTTTACAAAGTTTGTGATTCTTTTTCTTTATTTATAAGAAACAAGCCTATTATACCAAAGATAATAAATAAAACGGAAGTAATATGTGCAATATGAATATTATATATATTTAAAACACTGTCAAGTCTTATACTTTCTACTATTAATCTTGCAATTGAATAAAGAATCATGTAAGAGAAGAAAATAGTTCCGTCTTTTCTTTGAGTAAATTTTTTCATAATAAATAACAGAATTACAAAAATAATAACATTTAATAATGATTCATAAAGGAATGCAGGATGAAAAAATTCATAATTTTTGAATGCCTCAGGTCTTGAGAAATAAGGAATGTACAATTTCCACGGGAGATTGGTAGGAGAACCGAATGCTTCAGAATTAAAGAAATTTCCCCATCTCCCAATTGCCTGTCCGATTATTAATCCGAAAGAATATAAATCTGCATATCTGAAAAAATTTAGTTTATTTGCTTTTGTATACAGATAACCTGCAATAATTCCGCCTAAAATTGCACCTTGGATTGAAATTCCTCCATTCCATATTGCGGGTATTTCCAGAGGGTTCTTTATAAAGTAGCTTGAATCTAACAATACATAATATAATCTTGCGCTTATTATTCCCGAAACAATTAATACAAAAGATAAATCGCATATAACATCGGTAGATATATCTTTAAAATATTTATTCTTTATAAAAATAATTGTAAATATTCCGACAAGTATGGAAAAAGCCATAACAATCCCGTACCAATGAACATCCAGTGAGCCTATGTTAAAAGCTAAATAACCCGGCGATTGAAATATCATTTTCTTTTACTCCGTTTGTTCGGCAGTATTTTCAGATTTAACTTGTGTAGCAGAATCATATATTTGAGTATATTCTTTTATTTTTTCATTAAGTTCGTTTATTTTGATATTAATTGATTCTTTTTCTTTCGCATCAGGTTTTTTGGCTAGATATTTATTATATGTATCAACTGAATCAGAAGCAGTGTTAATAAACTCTGATATTTGTTCTTTTGATAAATCCATAGTATTTTCTTCTTCTGTTAAGGGGTCTTTTTCAATAATACTATATGCATATCCTTCTTTTGCAATAGCTAATGTATAGAAAACATCGTCAAAATCGGGTTTTAATTTTAAAACAGTATTAAGTTCTTCAATAGCTTCTTTATATTGTCCCAAACTGTTATAGAT
>CANQOM010000121.1 GCA_947625445.1 Candidatus Gastranaerophilales bacterium | reverse complement strand
CCGTCACGCCCTCTGCAACTTCCAAGTCCCCGCCGCACATCTTACATTTGTAGATCGCCATTTTTTACTCCTTTGTATATATTTTCTATTAACTATTTCGGTATTTATTTCAAAAAACTTGAGTAAAGAATGAGATAATTTTACATAACTTTACAATTTAATTTAACCTATGTCCCATCGACCGCAAGTTCCGCCCCATCTTGCTATGATTTTATCTGTTTTATTGTTAAGGTCTGTATTAGAGATTTCTCCTTCAACTATAGTTATTATTTCACAATTGTTAGAACATCCGTTGCACTGATTTGTATAAGAATTAAAGTTCATTTCTCCTACTTTGAACCCTTTAAATTTAGTTTCGGTATTATTATATTGATGATTTTCCATAGCAAGTAGTGCGGCTCCTATAGCGCCCATTGTTTGGTGATTATCAGGAACAATAATTTTAGTGTTTAATGCTTCTTCAAAAGCTTTTACCATTCCTGAATTTGTAGCAACTCCGCCTTGAAAAGTAACAATAGGAAGAAGTTCTTTTCCGAGAGCTAAATTGCTAAGATAATTTCTTACAAGGGCTTGGCAAAGTCCGTATAATAAATCTTCTACTGGATATCCGAGTTGTTGTTTATGAATCAAGTCGCTTTCTGCAAAAACACCGCATCTTCCGGCTATTCTTGCAGGAGATGTTGATTTTAATGCTATTGCGCCAAAATCTTCTATTGGGACATTCAATCTTGATGCTTGCTGGTCAAGAAAACTGCCTGTTCCTGCTGCACAAACTGTGTTCATTGCAAAATCGGTTACTATACCGTCTCTTAAAATTATTATCTTGCTATCTTGTCCGCCTATTTCCAGAATGGTTTGAACGCCTTCTACATATGTACTTGCAGCTACGGCATGTGCAGTTATCTCATTCTTTATTATATCAGCACCAACAAGTGCTCCGGCAAGATTCCTTCCCGAGCCTGTTGTTCCTACTCCTAAAATTTTATATTCTTCTTTTGCTTGATGAAGTATATTATTTAGAGATGTTTGCACTGCAACAACAGGCTTACCTGCTGTTCTTGTCATATATCCGTCTATAAATTTCCCTTTTTCATCTACCAGTGCCGCTTTTGTTGTTACGGAACCGACATCTATTCCTAAATATGCATTTAATGACATCTTTTTCCTCTTTACTTCTATTTTTCTTATTTTACTAAGAAAATATTTATTTATATATAACTTTTGTAAAATTATTTTTTATAAAATGAGAAAAAATAACAATTTTAATTTATCTTATATGTTAAATTTATTGTTAGTATAATGAAGGTATTTTATGTTTAAATGAGCAAAGTAATACCGGCGAGTTTAAAATATTTATCTCATTCAAAAGAATATGATGATTGGTATAAAAATAAAGATACCAATAGTTTTGCTATGAAAAATAATATTAATGAGGAAAAATTAAAGCAGAAAGCAAAGTTAATAGCAGAACCTATATTACTTTTTGACAGTTATGAACATGAAAAAGCTGAAGATGCAGAGACTTTTTTCCAAACTTATAATATAGAGTTATTATCTGTTGCCGGAGCTATTTCTTCTTTGCCTGCATTAATAACTAAAACAATTCCTTTTTTTAATAAATATTCAGAGAAAAGTAAAATATTTAAAACGTTAGCAAACGGAATAAATAAATATAAAAATACAAACTATAAAATTTTAGGTAAATCATTTGCTTTATCTAAAATATTGACGTTATTGTCATTATCTGTGAGTGCATTATTTTATGCAAAAGGGATAAAAGGTTCCATGAAATCTCAGCTTGGACTTATAAGAAAATCAACATTTGATGCATCTCAAAATATTATTGATAATCCTAAAATATTTGCCCAATTAACTCCGGAACAACAAAAAGAACTGGATAATCTTGTTAATGATAATAAAAATTCTTTTAAAATTATAGATAAATTAAAAGATAAGGTTAATATAAGCTCTTCATTTGTATCAGTTGCTGATTATAATTTAAATAAAGCAAAATATGAAAAGAAAAAGTCTGAATATATTGAAAGTATAAAAAAGAAGGAAAATAAAGACGATTTAGGAGAAACACTTGAAGATAAAGTCCTTTTGGAAGGTTATTTAAAGAATGTTGAACATGATGTTTTGGAAACTTTAAGAAAGGTTGAAACTATTTCAAACATATCATATTCTGCGATGTTTACAGGTGGATTTTTGGAATATCTGATATCAGATAAACTGGTTGAAGTTCTTCATATAAATAACAAATTTTTAAGTGCATTGATTAAATTTGGTGCTCCTTTAATAACTTATTTAATATTAAACAAAAACATTTCAGACATTGAAAATAAAGCTATATTGGCAACAAAATACAAGTATTTAAAAGATTTTGTAAAAAATCCTTTAAATTATCATTCAAAAAATAATGAAAAAAGTGAACATCCAAAGGGAATATCTTTTATAAAGGAAGTTTATAAGGATATGAAGGAGTATGAAAAATTTTCACGGAATGAATTACCTAAAATAAGAGATAAAATGGATGCAAAAAAATCTTTAAAATTGGATGAAAAACAAGAACAAGATGCTAATTCATTACAAAAAAATGTATCTGCTATATTAAATAATCAAAGAGAAAATGTTTATGAACAAACGGTTGATGTAAAATCATTATCAGAAACAATACTTGGTCCTTTAGATATTGTCATGACTGCAATTGGTGCAAAAGTAGGTCATTCAATGGCAAAAGCGTGTAAAAATAAAAAATACTCACGTATGTTTATCGGATTAGGTGCTTTATTGGCTTTTATTCCTGCTGCAATTGTTGAAGCAAAACTTACTAAAGAACAGAAAAAAGCCGAAAAAATAGCTGCAATGATTTCAATAAAAGATATCAAAAATAATTTAAAATTTACTACACCAAACTATAAAGATAATAAAATTTTTAATAATAATCTTCAAAATATGAGTGATATTTTTAAGGAATTTAAAGATATACTTGCAAATAAAAGTTGATGTAATAAAATAAAGAAGTCAGAAAAATTATAATCCAGTATAAACAACCCCAAATGCGGTAAAACTGCAATATTTGAGCTTGTTTTTTTATTTTTTAGGATTCATTACTTAGAGAAAGGTATTAAAAGTGGAAGAAACTAAAACTAAATCTAAAAAGAAAAAAATTGAAACAACACAAGAACCTCAACAAACAGAATGGAAAGAACAGGTTATACAAGTAAGAAGAGTTACAAAAGTTGTAAAAGGCGGTAAAAAACTTAGCTTTAGAGCAATTGTTGTAGTAGGGAATAAGAACGGACAAGTAGGTGTTGGTTGTGCAAAAGCTTCTGAAGTTATTATTGCAATTCAAAAAGCAGTTGCAGACGGAAGAAAGAATTTAATCAATGTTTCTATATACAAGTCAACAATACCTCATCCTATAACAGGACGTTCAGGTGCAGGCAGCGTAATGTTAAGACCAGCTGCACAAGGTACCGGAGTTATTGCAGGTGGTGCAGTTCGTGCAGTATTAGAACTTGCAGGTATTGAAAATATTTTAAGTAAATCATTAGGTTCTAAATCACCTTTAAATGCAGCAAATGCAACTTTAGAAGCTCTTCAAGCGTTAAAACCGTTTGATATTGTTGCTAAAAGACGTGGTTTATCTTTAAAAAATATGTTAAACTAAGAGGATTGAAATAATGACTGGTAAAAATAAAACTGTAAAAATTACATTGGTAAAGAGCCTGATTGGTTCAACAGAAAAACAAATTAGAGTTGCAAAAGCACTCGGATTAACAAAAAAAGACCAAACAGTAGAGCACGAAAATTCTGCAACTATAATGGGTATGGTTAAAGCTATTCCCCATTTATTAAAAGTTGCTGAATAATTGGAAAGGTAATTTAAAAATGACAGAAAGAATAAAAATAGAAGACTTAAGACCCCAAGAAGGTTCAACAGGTAAAATAAAAAGAGTAGGCAGAGGAAGATCTTCCGGCATGGGAAAGACATCTTGCCGAGGAAATAACGGTGAAGGTCAAAGAGCAGGACGCTCTTCAAAAAGAGGATTTGAAGGCGGACAAATGCCGGGTTACAGACAAATGCCGAAATTAAAAGGATTTAAGAACTTTAACGCAATCTGTTATGCATCAATAAATGTTGGAGACTTGGCTAATATACAAGCTGAAGAAATAAGCATAGAATCATTAAAAGAAGCGGGTAAAGTAAGTTCAAAAGCTCAAGAACTAAGAGTATTAGGCGGTGGAAATTTAGAAAAAGCAATTACTGTCAATGCAAGATATTTTACCGCTTCCGCAAAAGAAAAAATTGAAAAAGCAGGCGGAAAGGCTCAGTTAGTATAATGCAACAAATTACACCCAACCAGCAAAATTTGCAGACAATGCTTTCTAACCTGAATATACAAGGTTTAAAAAATAAAATACTGTTTACATTCGGAATGATTATTATATTTCGTTTGTGTGCACAATTACCTTTGTTTGGGATAGATGGTCATAATTTTGCAAATTTGGCGGCAACTAATAATTTAATAGGATTTTTGGATATGTTTTCAGGTGGTGCACTTGGAAATGTATCAATCATAGCACTTGGGATTGGTCCTTACATTACATCATCAATTATAATGCAGTTATTAGCGGTTATAGTTCCGCATCTTGAACAACTTCAAAAAGAAGAAGGTGAAGCAGGCAGAAGAAAAATTTCTCAATATACGAGAATATTTACCGTTGTAATTGCGGCAATTCAATCTTTTGTTTTCGTTATATATCTTTTAAAAACCGCAAGAGGTGCAATAATGCCGGATGTGAATCTATTTTCTTTTGCAATCGGCTCTGTAATAATATTAACTGCAGGTTCGGCACTTACCATGTGGATGGCAGAATTAATGACTGAAAGAGGAATAGGAAACGGTGCTTCAATGTTGATTTTCTGTGGTATCATTTCAAAGATTCCTTTTTATACAGGACAAACTGCTACATTAGTTAGTGGAAATTCTTCTCTTCAACCGGGGTTAGTTATCTTACTGGCTATTTTCTTTGCTACAATGATATTTATTGTTATTATGCAAGAA
>CANQOM010000120.1 GCA_947625445.1 Candidatus Gastranaerophilales bacterium | reverse complement strand
TATTTGTTTCTGTTCTTTAATGCTTGTCTTTGAGATTTAGTCATTAACATATACATATCCATATTACGGAAAGCTTCGTCGTATGAATTAAGTTGATTCAAATAACCGCCTATTTGAGCTGCAACTGGAGCTGCCATTACTGCGGGGTTAAAGTCTTGATAACTGTTACCCGTCGGTGCATAAGATATTCCTTCGCTTGTACTTTTTGCCAATATTTTTCTTAAAGGTGACATAGCTTCATGGCTATTTGCTTCAATTGTTAATTTACTGCTATCAACTCCGAGACTTTTTGCAAGTTCTTCTTTTGTCATAGACCCAGAACTTACTAAGGTGTCTGCAATGGGGTTAAAGTCAGAAAGTTTAACATTTTTGTTACTTAAAGCATCACCAAAGGTATCGGTTTTGCCTGTTGAAGAACTAATATCAACTTTAATATTTGCATCGTTACTCCATGTAATTTCTTTGTTATCTTCTGTTGTATTGGTATTGAATGCGTCAAGACCTCCATTTGTAGTATCTAATACAGAGCTATTCTTCATTTCAACTTTCGAATTATTAAGCGAACTACCACTGTCTAAATGCAATGTACCTGTTTCAACAGTCATTTTTGCGTTTTTAATTTCTCCGTTGAAGGTCAAAGTACCTTCACCCTTTTTGTTTACATTATATTCTCCTGCTCCGGAAATACCGTCTGCAATTGTAATATTTTTGTCTTCAGCTGAATTAAATTCTAATGAACCAATTTCACTTGAAGTGCCAAGTTTGTCCATATATATGTCGGCGCCGTCATTAGCCTTGTTACCTGAAAATACGACGTCATTATCTTGTGCGGTTACTTTTACATCACTGTTAGCCCAAATAGCACCGCCTTTTTCTCCTGCACTGTTTCCTATAAAGCTTGTATCCTTGACAGTTGCTTCAACATAAGAAGCGATAGCACCACCGTTTTTAGCAGCACTGTTGCCGCTAAAAGTGCTATTATGGATTTCAAATGTAGGTTTTTCCTCGGGATTAGCATTAGAACGTGTTGCAATAGCACCCCCAACTGTGGCAGAAGAATTGCCGATAAATTGTGAATTTTCAATGATTGCATTCTCGACATTACTACCTAAGAATATAGCGCCTCCGCCCTCGGCATCTTTTTGATAATCAGGTTTGCCTTCATTTCCGTTGCCGAATGCGGTTCCTGTTGTTCTGTTATTTTTAAATACTGCATTGTCAACATTTATTGTATTACCTGACCAGATTGCTCCGCCCTCATTTTCGGCGGTGTTCCCGTCAAAAGTTGCGCCTTCAACAGTTAATCCACTGCTTTCTCTGTCGGTAAATATTGCACCGCCCTGACCATATACCGGATTTCCTCCACTTACTCTTCCTGTTACGGAATTACCGCTGAATGTACCGCCTGTAACATTTGTTGTTGTATTTTTTGTTCCAAATATTGCACCGCCTCTTAAAGCTGAGTTACTTGCAAAGTTTGTGTTCTCTACAGAAAGTTCTTTTTCTGAGTTATTATATATAGCACCACCAAAGCCATTTGTTGCGGTATTTGACTTAAAATTTGAATTTGTAATAGTCGTTTCTGCGTTTGTTACGATAGCACCTGCAGCAGCGGCAGTATTATTATTAAATGAAGAATTTTCAATCATTAATTTGGCATCATCACTGTCACCTTTCTCTTGAAATAAAGCACCACCCCAATTGTTTGCAGTATTTCCGTTAAATGTACTTCCTTTAATAGTCGTCTTTCCTTTTGCGTAAATGGCTCCGGCATTACCGTATCCGCCATTATCCACGGTTCTATTCCCGTTTGCAGTATTATTATTAAATGCAGTATTGGTGATATTCAATTCACCAGTACCTGCAAATATAGCACCTGCATTACCTGCACTATTGCCTGTAAATTCTGCATTAGTTATTGTACCGTTGGCTTTTTCATGCAAATGTATGGCACCACCGTTGCCTGTTTTGTTACTTGTTGTAGTTTTATTATCAATAAATTTTGTGCGATCAACATTCAAACTACCGTTTTTACTACTGCCGTTTTTATCTTCTTGATATACATAAATAGCACCGCCATAATATGCTGCTTCATTTCCTGTAAATGACCCGCCCTTAAGAGTCAATTCTTTGTCTGATTGAAATATTGCACCACCTGATTGTTTGGCTTTGTTGTTATCAAAAACAGTGTTTGTTATACTGGATTCACTGCTTGACCAAATCGCACCACCTTGGTCGTTACTACCACTACTACCTTCTCCGGTTGTCTGATTTCCGTTAAACTTTGCATTTGTAATATTTAAGTTTCCTGTTGAGCCTTTATAAATGGCTCCACCACTTTGTTTTGCTTCATTATTAGAAAAAGAGGTACCGTTAATAGTTAATTCTTGACCTGCATAAATTGCTCCGCCAACATTTGCAGTTGCTTTATTTCCGGTAAAAGATCCGCCTGTAATACCCAGTTTTACTCCCGAATTAATTGCGCCCCCATAACTTGTCGAATTATTGTTAAATGTAGCATTTTTAATATTGTGTTCACTGACACCACCACTACTACCATTACTATATTTAATAGCACCACTTGTTTCATTTGCAAATGTTTTACCGTTTACATCACTATCATTTGGATTTGTTTGAATTTGCGCCTTTGCTTGAAGTGAAAATGTTAAACACATTAAAAACACTGCAATTATTACTTTTTTCTTTTTCATCTTTTACCTCTTTCCTTATTTATAAAAGTGATGTTTACGACAACAATACTTTAAATTACAAATTTAAATAAATATTTACTTGAGCCTACTTCACCTTGTTTTTAATAATAACATAAAAATTAAAAAAGGTGATAATAATAACAATAAAATTATTAATAAATATTGCCGTAATTATCGTGTTGAGAATTTTATTTTTAGTTAAAAATAGTACAAAAGAGGCAATATGAACAATAATGAATTTGGCAAAAAATTAAAAGAACTTAGAAAGTCAAAAGGCTTTACACAACAAGCACTGGCAGAAAAAGCCGAAATTGATGAAAAACATTTATCCCGTGTTGAAAACGGCAAGTATTTTCCCTCTTATGCTACTCTTAATAAATTGTTGAATGCTTTAGGAACAACACTAAACGAAGTCGGAATTCAGCTCGAACAAGCGGAAATTCATCAAAATCCGTTATATTCAAAAGCTATGCAAATACTTAATTCTGCCAAAGATGATAATGAACTTTCTTGTTATATTGAAAGTTTAAAGGCTATTCAAAAAGCATTAAAATTAAAAAAATAAATATTTTAACAAAAAATAATAAATTGACACTACATTTTTTTTATATCATAATAGTCCATAATTGGACTGTAAATTTTTTATGTTAATTAGGGAAATTTTATGGATAAGCTGAAACTTAAAGAACAATCAGAACAATTATTCAAATTTCACGTAGAAATTTCAGGAGTATATAATGAGTACGCAAAGTCTTGCGGATTAACCTATGCAAGCTTAAAAGCGTTGGCAATCATACTCGAAGTTCCGCAATGCAGTCAAAAAACAATAACGCAATATACTTATTTGCCTAAGCAAACAGTAAATGCAATAATAAAAAGTTTAATTAAACAAAATATATTAGCTCCTTTAGTAGAATCAGAAAAAGATAAGAGAAATAAACTTATAAAATTAACAAAAGAAGGTAAAAAAATAGCAAAAGATGTAATTGAGCGAGCTAAAGAAATAGAATACAGAGCACTTGATAGCATCGGAGAAGAAAAAAGAAATACATTAATAGAAGCTATAAGCATATTTAGAGATAATTTAAAGATAATTTAAAAGAGGAAATAAAATGAGTTATTTAAAGAATAAAAAGACAAGATGGATAGTATTTTTTTTGGCACTGATACTCATACCAATTGGATATCATCAATTAACAGGAATAATATCAGGAATTATGCAGCAAAAAGCAATGAGTATGCCAAAAACTGTAGAAATAATGACACCTATGAAAAAAGAAATATATAGAGAAACGGAATCAGCAGGAAGAATAGATGCAAAATATTCCGTAGATGTAGTTGCAAGAATAAACGGTTGGCTTCAAAAGAGATTTTTTGATGAGGGAGCTAAAATCAAAAAAGGTCAAACTTTATTTTTAATAGAACCAGATGAATATCAAATAGCAGTAAATAATGCAGCGGCAAATGTAAGACAAAGCCAAGCATCATATACAAATGCAGAACAAGAACTTACAAGAGCAAGAGAGCTGGTAAAACAAGATTATGTAAGTAAATCATATTATGATGAAGCATTGGCAACACGTGACAGGACAAAAGCTGCGTTAGATGCGGCAAGAGCACAACTCGCTAATGCTAAATTAAATTTAAGCTATACAAAGGTTACATCTCCTATAGATGGGAAAATAGGTAAAATAATAATCACAGAAGGTAATTTAGTTAATACTCAATCAGGGCCTTTAGCAAGAATAGTAAGTGTTAGCCCGATATATGTATATTTTAACTTAAAGAGTGCAGAATTTTTAAAATTTAAAAAAATTGATTCTTCAACTGATTTCAGCAATATGGAAGTATCAATACAATTAGCAGACGGAAGTATCTATAACGAAAAAGGAAAAATTGAATTTGTAGATAATGAAGTTAATGAAACAACCGGTACAATAAGTTTAAGAGCAACTTTTGAAAACGCAGATGAATTATTAGTTCCCGGTGATTTTGTTAAAGTTATTGTAAAATCTAAAGACCCCCAAGTAGTAATGTTAGTTCCTCAAGCATCAGCATTAAACGATGCACAGGGTTATTATGTCTGGGGAATAGACAGTGATAATAAGACAGTTAGAAAAGATATAAAAGTTTCAGATGAAATTGATAAAAACTGGATAGTTGAAGAAGGGCTTACATATGATGACAACTTTATAGCAAAAGGGATACAAAGTGTTCGTATGCCCGGACAAAAAGTTAATCCTGAACCTTTAAAAAATACTACGGAAAATGTTGAAGAAAAATAGGTAAATTGGTAAATAAAATGGAAGATAATAAGAAAAAAAATAATTTATATTTCTTTATAACCAAACCTCGTTTTGCAATGGTTATATCGAT
>CANQOM010000119.1 GCA_947625445.1 Candidatus Gastranaerophilales bacterium | reverse complement strand
AGTTACCATATAGTCACTGTTTTCTTTTTGAAGACTCAGTTGAAGATTTGTTATTTCTTCAACTGTCAGACCTCTGTATTCAGTAACTACCGCAACTTTAGCCTTAGCAAATTTTTCTTTCATTGCTTCAATTTTTTCTTTTTTAAAGGCTTTTGTTGACATTTTTGACTCCTTTTTTGTATTTATCGACCTATTTCTGCCGTAAAACAAAAAATTTACGGCACAACCGTAAATATATCAACAAATTATTTCAAACCAATCCTAAAATAATTGACTTTATATATTAATTTTGTTAATCCTCGGCAGGGTATCTTTTAAGGCAATTATTTTTAGAGTTTTTATTTATCCGGCTCCCCGTAAAAACAACCTTGCCCCCTGCTTTCTACGGTTATGTGTTTATTCTATATAAAACATAATTTAAAATCAACATACTCTTTTAAAAATATGTTAACTTTTGTAAAGGCATATACTCTATATATAAATATGATTTTCATTTTATTCACTTATCACTTAATTTAAAAAAAGCAATTCTGCGATTAATTATGTTTTTACATGATTATAAGCACACACGAGGGAGAATATCATGACTGCGATTAACTTAACAAGTTACAAAAGTATTACAAATTCAAGTGTATCAACAAAAAGAGCAGAAGATGCAGGAGCATTTAAAGACGCATCTAAAGTTAAAACTTTGTCAAAAGATGATCAAACAAGTATTTTATCAAAATACGTTTCAAATTTTGACCAATCATTCAGCGCAGTTCAAGTCCAAAGTGATGATGCAGGAGAACATTATTATTTTGAAAAAGAAAATGAAGAAGAAGGAACAAAAGAATTTTTCCGTGTTGTAGAAGAAGACGGAGAAACTAAAGTTATACATACAACCGTAAAAGATGGTACAGATGAAGGTC
This sequence comes from Candidatus Gastranaerophilales bacterium, assembly GCA_947625445.1. Taxonomy (GTDB): domain Bacteria; phylum Cyanobacteriota; class Vampirovibrionia; order Gastranaerophilales; family Gastranaerophilaceae; genus Avigastranaerophilus. The sequence goes on along the minus strand of CANQOM010000119.1, from coordinate 4,247 downwards.
AAACAGAACTTTTTGAAATAAACAAAGAAGATGAATTTGATGCTTGGAATGAAGGTTATGACATAGATGAAAACGGAAATGTTGAAGATTTCTCAATGTTTGAGTTTAATCCTAGCACATATTCAAAAGACTTAAAAGACTTTGCACAAAAATATATTAATAAATTTGATAAAGACGGTGATGGCGAATTAAATCAGGACGAATTTACAGAAATGGCTTTAGACGAATATACACAAACGGCTCTAAGTACTGATGCTGAACAATTAAAATCTAATTATGATACAGTATCAAAATTAATTTCTATGTATCAAGATAATGTAGTATCAAAGTATGACAAAGACAATGATGGAGTAATAAATAAAGATGAATTTTTTGCGCTTAACGGCGTAGATACTTCCAAAATTACAGATGAAGAGCGTAAAAATTGGGACGAAGCTTTTGAAAGATTTAATATTTCCGCACCGGAGGAAGATGATAACACTATCTCGGCCAGAGAAATAATGTATAATGATAGTTTGAATACATCATTAAAAGATAAAATAAATACAATAAATACAAAATACAGTATGTATAAATTAATAGAATCCAATTTTAATGAATTAAATATCGACGGTAAAAAAGAGAATGCAACAATATCAGCAAAAGAATTTGCTTCAATGTTATATACAACAGATGTTGATTGGGATTCATATTCGCAAGATCCAGAACGAGAAGCAGGAAATCATATTGATGGAAAAATTAATTTCATAAATTATAATTCATTACCCGGAAAAGAAAATTTTGAAGAACAAATGAAATACTTTTATAATCAGTTTTATGAAAAATAATTAGGAAAAAAAATAAAACAAAAGAGAACACATTAAACTGTTCTCTTTTTTTATTTGCAAAGTTTTTGCTTATTTGATACAATAATTGCGTATAAGATTAGATGAGGATAGAAAAATTATTAGAGATAACAACCAACCCAATAACATTTTAAACAGAAATATAAAATCAAAAGAAGTAAGATTAATAGATGATGAAGGAAATAATCATGGTGTTGTAGCAACATCAAAAGCAATATTAATGGCAGAAGAAAAAGGGTTGGATTTAATTTTAGTTTCCCCTAATCAAGAACCTCCCGTTGCTAAAATTTTAGATTACGGGAAGTATAAATATGAAATAGAAAAACGTGCAAAAGAATCGAAAAAAAAGCAACACACTATTGACATAAAAGAAGTAAAAGTAAGATACAAAATTGATGTTAATGATTATAATGTAAAAATCAATAGCATTAAAAAGTTCATAGCAAAAGGGAATAAGGTTAAATTAGTAGTAATGCTGAGAGGAAGAGAAATGCAACATAACCATCTAGCATATGATTTAGCCAATAGATTCCTTGCGGACTTAGAAGGCGAAAAAATCACAATAGAGAAAAAACCTTCTATGGATGGCAGAAATGTTGTAACAATTCTTGCTCCTTAAATGAAAAGTTTGGGGTTTTTAGTAATAAAATTATCCTTGCAAGAAAATATGTTTGTTTTAAAATTAAGAAGTAAGGTTTGAAAATGCGGAGGCATGTCGCATCAATCAGCCAATAATAAGTCAATTAAAAGAAGGAGAAAACTATGCCAAAAATGAAGACACACCGTAGTGGCGCTAAAAGGTATAAAATTACTGCCACAGGTAAAATTTTAAGAAGAAAAGCAGGTAAAGGTCACTTACTTCAACACAAAAGTGCATCAAGAAAAAGAAAACTTTCTTCAATGATTGAAGTTTCAGCTACACATACGAAACTTGTTTTAAAAGAACTTCCTTATGCGAAGTGCAGGTAATTAGAATTAATGAAGAAAGGAAATAAACAATGAGAGTTAAACGTGGTAATGTCTTAAGAAAAAGACATAAGAAAATATTAAAATTAGCTAAAGGTTTTATAGGTGCAAGAAGCAGAATATTTAAAGTTGCTAACACTGCCGTAATGAAAAAGTTAAAATATCAATACAGAGACAGACGCAATTTAAAAAGAAATATGCGCCGTTTATGGATTGTTAGAATTAATGCAGCAGTTAGACAATACGGTTTAAGCTATTCAAAATTTATGAATTCGCTTAAAAAATCAGATGTAACTATTAACAGAAAAATGTTAGCTGATTTAGCAGTTAATGAACCTGAAGCATTTTCAATTGTTGTAGAAAGTGCAAAAGAAGGAAAATAAATAACGAAAAAATAAAAAAACGGACTTTTTAAGTCCGTTTTTTTTTGTTATAAATCCTCATCTTCAAAACCAGGTGAACGAGTCGGGAGTTTTTTGTATCCGGGGTTAGTATACACAGCCTTTTTTATATATTTATTTGTATAATCTCCTTTTTCAAAAAGTTTTTTCAACATATTTTCTCTTGTTACAAGTGAAGAAGAATTTTTTAATACAGATTGATTTTTCTCTGCAAGTTTCATCCAAGTAGCCGCTTCTAAAGTCCAGGCATAAGTTTCTTCATTCAAAGAAGCAAATTCATCCTGGTGAATGGCTTCATGAGCAAGTAAAGCAGCTATAGCTTCCGGAGGGGCATTTCTGTGTTTTTCATTTATGTAAATATATAATGTACCTTTCTTTTTCCAACCCAAAGCATCAAAAGAAGCATATTCCGGATTAATATCAGCAATGTTTTTAAACTCAATCTTAAAAGGTTTTTCAGTTAAATTATTACCCATTAATGCATTATAAGAATATTTAGAAATATTTTCACTTTGCATTAACTCCATTGCTTGCATGACCGCACCATCTTTTGTAACTTTTCTATATTTTTTAGAATAAGCATCCGTATCAAATTCCGGTTTATTAACACTCATACCTTCACTTTGTTGTTGTGCACGCATTTTATTTTCATCTAATCCCTGAACTTGTGCTATTGAAGTTGATGAACTAATCAAAAACAATCCGATAACTAATAATAAAAACTTTTCTTTTTTCATAAATCCCTTACTTTAAATCTCCAATATCATATTCCTATTATTACCTATTTAGTATTTAAGGACAATTTTTTTTTAATCAAGATAAAATTCCGACAAAAAAATATACTATGTTTATTGGAAGTCAGACCATTTGTAAATTTAAGTTAAGATTATTTGGTTAAAAAAGTATACATAAATTTTGATTTTATTTGAAATATTATAAAATTTAAGCTATCCTAAACTTAATAAGATAAATTTAGATTATGGGTGATTTATGTAAATCTTAACCTAACTTGCGAGGTAAACAATAAAAGGTTATGGAACAATTTTTTAACGATAATATGTATGTAATAGATTTGGGAGAAATAAATAATGCTCCGGAAATAATATTTGAATTAAGTTCGGTTCTGGACAAAGAGGAATCAAGGAATAAAAGAATATGTTTAAAACTTGGGGATGTTAGCCTTAACCAGGCACAATTATTAAGCATAAAATCGTTAATAAACGGTATAGATTCAAGTTTATCATTGATAGAAACAAAATCTGTTGAAACAGAAAAAGTTGCATTATCGCTGGGGATAATTGTTTCAAATATATCAATCCAAAATACATCGGAGAATGCACCTACAATGCCTTATAAAATGGCAGAAGAATTAAAAGAAGAAATAAAAACAACAGAAATAAATGAAGAAAATAATGATGACATAGTAGAAGAAATTTCTGAAGAAACAAACCAAGAAATTAAATCTGATACAGAATCAGCATCAACAGAAGAACTAAAAGAAGAAGAAACAAAGGATTCCGAACAATCAAACGTTCAAGAAGAAAATAAAGAATCCGGAGAAAACGAAGACAAAACAATTCAAGATGAACTTGATGCTATATTTAGTTCTTCGCCTGCCCAAGAAACATTTTATGAAATGGAATCCTCAACTCAACACAATGAGTCAGATGAAGAAGCAAATAGTATGTCAGATATAATAGTGCCCGAGCAGGAATATACAAAAGAAGACATAGAATTAGAAACATTTCCGACTAAATATATAAAACAAACAATACGTTCAGGACAGGTAATAAATTATGAAGGTAATGTAGTCATAATAGGAGATTGTCACCCCGGGTGCGAAATAATAGCATTCGGAGATATAACAGTATGGGGCGTATTAAGCGGTATTGCTCACTCAGGAGCAGGGGGTAATCAAAAAGCAAGAGTTCGGGCTTTAAAGATGAATGCTATACAATTAAGAATAGCAAACTGTTATTCAAGAAGACCTGATTCATTGAATACGGTATATATAGAGAAAACAAATTCTTTCACA
>CANQOM010000118.1 GCA_947625445.1 Candidatus Gastranaerophilales bacterium | reverse complement strand
AGAAAGTTTATTGCTAAAAAATAAATATGATTTAATTTTATTGACTAGAAGACCTGATAATATCAGGTCTTTTCTTTAATGATTTTTTAAAGGCACTGAAATGACAAAAATTATTAAATATTCGAAATCAAAATATGTATCATATAAATAATTATTTTTGTGTATAATAATAAGAGAGGTTGGATTTTGAGGTTTTAAATGGCATCTGATACATCTGTTAACAATAAATTTGCTTTTTCTTTTAAAAAAAATGACATAGATGAAATGTTTCACAATCTTACAGAAAACCCTGTAGGTTGTGAAAAAAAAGATTTCCGATTAATGATTAGTACCATATATCAATTAATTGAAGATGAATTTTCATCAACATTCCAAAATTCAAGTAACGTAATAAAAAATACGGATTTTTATTTAATAAAAGAAGGAAAACAACCTGAAGTATTTGTTACACCAACCAACAATTTCGATTTTTATTTAAAATCTAAAGGTTCGATGTATAGATTTTCTTCAATAGCTTATGAAATAGAAGAAAATGGAATAAAAAAGGATAAAATCGGTTATAAAATACCCTTAGAGCTTATTTGGGAATATTTTTCAGGATTTGATTCAATAGTTGATAATCCGCATGTAAGTGAAACATTCAAAATTTTCAACATAATAACACAGTTTGTAAAAAGATTGGTAGAAAAGCTTTATTTCTTACCTAAAGTAAACATTACTGATAATTTTTTTCAAATAAGTTATGAAATGTTTTCAATCAATGAACAACTTCAAAAATCAATTGATGAAATATATTCACTTGAATTTTCAAAAATATCTAACATAAAATCCGTTGCGGATTTATTAATAGAGGATTATATAAATTATGTAATATTTAAGTTTTTAAAGTTTAAAGCATACAGATTTAAAGATATAGATTCATCGGTATATTTCTTAAAGCCGGCAAATAATAAAAGATATATCCGTTCACTAGATTTAGCTCAAGCTATATCAGAATGGTTAGATGAAATATATATAGGAAAATATCCCGTAAGCCCTCAATTAGATATTGAAAAACTTGAAGAAGATAAGTTTGTATTAACAATATCGGTAAAAGCAAATGATGCTAATTTAAACGAAAAAGAACCCAAAAAAGATTTATTGGAAATATACAAAGAAGGAACATATTGGGGATATCAAAATACTTATCTTATAAATATTGTAGAAAAACAGTTGAATTATACTTTAAGATATTACAAAGAGTTAGAAACTCTTTTTGAAGATGAAGATAACTTAAAATTATATCTGTCATTAAATGATGTATACAAGTTAATGATACACACTGCATATTATTTAAATAAAGCAGGAATAAATATAAATTTCCCTCCGAATTTTGGAAATATAGTAGTACCAAGAGCTTCAATAAATGCAAAAATTAAAACTTCCAGAGAACAAGATGTAGCTGATATTTTAAACGGTAAAAATTCAAATATAAGTTTATCAGGTATTTTTGATTTTTCATTTAGCGTTGCCATTGGCGATGAAAAAATTTCAGTTGAAGAATTTGAAAAATTAATAGAAAATGCTAACGGTATCATAGAATTTAAAAATAAATACATATTAATTGACCAAAATGAATCTCAAGCAATAATAAAAAAACTAAAAAATCCAAAAATAGATAAAATTACAAGAATGGAAATGTTACATGCAGCATTTTCAGGTCATTTAAATGAATATGAATTTGATTATGATGAAGCATTTGCAAACATAATAAAAGATATAGGAAAAACAATAGAAGTAACCCCTCCTGAAACACTAAACGGAGAGTTAAGACCATATCAAAAGAACGGTTTAAAATGGCTTTATACAAACACAACAAAAGGCTTCGGTTCATGTATAGCAGACGATATGGGGCTAGGAAAAACTATTCAGGTAATAAGTTTAATTTTAAAATTAAAGGAAGAAAATAAACTAAAAGCTCCTGTAATTGTTATATGTCCTACAACGCTTATGGGAAATTGGATTAAAGAATTGAATATGTTTGCACCTAAATTAAAAGCTTCGGCATATCATGGATTGGACAGACAAATTGACTTGAAAGCGGATGTTATAATAACTACTTTTGCTATTTTGCGTATTGATATAGAAGAAATTAAAAAAACAACTTGGTCAATGGTCGTAGTTGATGAAGCACAAAATATAAAAAATCCCGATACTTCTCAAACCGTTGCCGTAAAATCATTAAAATCAGACATAAAAATAGCAATGACAGGTACCCCTGTTGAAAATAAATTAACAGAATTGTGGAGCATTTTTGATTTTATTAACAAAGGTTATTTAGGTTCAATTAGAGATTTTCAAAAGTGTTATGCCATTCCTATTGAAAGATTTAAACAGTATGAACAGGCAGACAAGTTAAAATTATCTATATCGCCTTTTGTTTTAAGACGTTTAAAAACAGATAAAACAATTATTGATGATTTACCCGAAAAAATGGTTTTAGATGAATACTGTTATTTAACAAAAAATCAAGCAGCATTATATGAAAAAACTTTAAATACTTTAATGACAGATATATCAGGTCAAAAAGGAATAAACAGACGAGGAATAATATTTAAACTGATAACCGCTTTAAAACAAATATGTAATCATCCGTTTCAATATTTAAAATACGGTGAAATGACAAAAGATGTATCAGGAAAAACTCAAAAATTCATTTCTCTGTTATCTCAAATACTTGAAAATGATGAAAAAGTAATAGCATTTACACAATATAAAGAAATGGGGAATATATTGTCAACAATAATACAAAATGAATTAAATATAACCCCGTTATTCTTTCATGGTTCATTAAATACAAATCAAAGACAAAATATGCTTCAGGAATTTGAAACAAATCCAGATAAAAAAGTAATGTTATTATCTTTAAAAGCCGGCGGAACAGGGTTAAATTTGACATCTGCAACAAATGTAATTCACTATGATTTATGGTGGAATCCTGCAGTTGAAGAACAAGCAACTGACAGAAGTTATCGTATTGGTCAAGATAAAAATGTTATGGTTCACAGACTCGTTACTTTAGGTACTTTTGAAGAGAAAATTGATGAAATGATTAAACAGAAAAAAGAACTTGTTAATCTTGCAGTTTTTGAAGGTGAAAAAGTTATTACAGAACTTTCTGATGATGAAATATATAAAATATTTTCTCTTGGAAATTAGTTAGGAATTATAATGAAAAAAGTACATTTAATATTACAAAGAAAAAGTTCTCAAAAAATAGCTAATTTGATTATTGCTATTCTTTCTACAATACTTTTTTTTGTTTTCGTATTTATATTGTTTATATCAGATTGGAGTGAATTTACAGACCTTCTCGCTGTTGATATAACAATCACTACTTTTCTTTTTACAATGTCAGTTATTACTTTTAAAAATGGAATAAATATTCCGCCACTTAAAAAATATGCTTCTGATATATATATAGAAAACGAAAAGTGTACAATAACTTATAAAGCTGAAAAACCAATTAAACAGAAAGATACTTTTTATTTGAAGGATATCGGATTAATTAATTTAGATATAATAAGTACTTCTTTTAAAAATCATAGAGGCAGTGATGCATATAAATGTGATACAAGATTTACTATTTTTTTAAATAACACAAATCGTCAGGAAATAATTTTTACTACCGTAAATTTATCAGGAATATTAAATAATTCTCACTTAAGAACATTAAGATTTATAGAAATTTTTTCAGAATATTCAAAAATTAATTTTAATTGTAGTGGTAATAATAGTGTAGTTGAAAAAGATATACAAAATTTCTATGATACTTGGAAGAGAATAGACACGGTATCAGAAGATAACAAATATCTATTTCAAGCTGTTATAATAATAATTTTAGCAATATTAGTATTTGCAATAATTTTTCTAACGCAAATTATAAGATTGTTTATAATTTTCAATTAACAACTTTTTAGCATAAAGAGCTTGTTCTTTTGTAAGAGGCAAAGTATTTTTAAGAGGATAGTCAATATCTAATTTTTTATACTTTTCTTTTGCCATATCATGGTAAGGAAGCACATCAATAGCCTTGACATTTTTTAAACCTGAAATAAAAATGCCGAGTTTTTTTAAATATTCATCATTAAAAGTTATATCAGGAACAACAACGTGTCTAATCCAAACAGGGATATTATTATCAGATAAATATTTTGCAAAATCCAAAACAGATTTATTAGAAAATCCCGTAAGTTTTTTATGTTCATCATCATCAATATGTTTAATATCAAGCAAAACTAAATCAGTATAGCTTATAAGCTCATCAAATTTAGTAGTATTATTTTTATCAAACAGTATACCAGAAGTATCAAGAGCAGTGTGGATATTCTTATTTTTTGCTTTTTTAAAGAGTTGAATTAAGAAATCAATTTGAAAAAGAGGTTCACCACCTGAAACTGTAATACCGCCATTTTTTAAAAACTCTTTTATTCCGTCATATTTTTTTAAAATATCATCAGCAGAAATTTTAATATTATCCGAAAAATTCCAAGTGTCAGGATTATGGCAATATTTACACCTCATGGGACAACCCTGCATAAAAACAACCATTCTTATTCCGGGGCCGTCAACAGTACCGAATGATTCAAAAGAATGTACATTTCCTAATAAATCTTCACTCATAAAAACCTTATTTATAACAAATAATATCATATCAAACAAAAATAATTAAAATATTAATTTTTTGTTTATTTTTTTAAAAAAGTAAAAAAAGAATGTTATAAAGAATATTAGAGAAAAAAATAATAATAAAGGAGATAAAATTATGGCAAAAACAATAGGAATCGACTTAGGAACAACAAACTCTGTTGTAGCAGTCATGGAAGGCGGAAAACCAACCGTTATAGCTAACGCAGAAGGTTCAAGAACAACACCTTCAATCGTTGGTTTTTCAAAAACAGGTGAAAAACTTGTAGGACAATTAGCAAAACGTCAAGCTATATTAAATCCTGACAAAACAGTAATTTCAATCAAACGTCATATGGGCGAAGATTACAAAAAAAATATAGACGGAAAAGATTATACACCACAAGAAATATCAGCAATGATATTAAGAAAATTAGCAGATGATGCTTCAAACTATTTAGGTGAAAAAGTTACATCAGCCGTTATAACAGTTCCTGCATATTTTAATGATGCACAAAGACAAGCAACAAAAGATGCAGGTAAAATTGCAGGGTTAGATGTACTTCGTATAGTAAACGAACCAACCGCAG
>CANQOM010000117.1 GCA_947625445.1 Candidatus Gastranaerophilales bacterium | reverse complement strand
ACTTGTCTTTTTTCGAAATCATATCCTTTCGCAAGATGCCCTAAATCTAAAGCACGATAGCCTATATAAGTTAAATCCGAAGCAATAACTTTCTACGCAGGTCCCGCCATAAGTATTATTAATTTGTCTTTTTTAAATTTTTTTATTTCTTCTAATATCTCATTATAATTATCATATGAATTTATATTAGGAACATATAGGTAATTTATTAAATTTGCACAATCATAAATATTATATTTCAATGAATTAATTGCATTTTTACAACCAACAACTACAATTTCCTTACCCTTCCATAAATTTTTAAATTTTTCATAATAATTTATACTATTTAAATCCAGTTTACTTATTCCTGCATCACAATACTGTTTATCAAAATTAATATAATCCATTAATTTATTACGAATTTTAGGCATAATATAAAGTGAAAAATCTTTTGCAAAATCATCAAGTTTTCTAAAATCTATATAGTTAAAATACCAATGATTTATTCCAACCATAAGATTTTCTTGTTCATTTTTTAATATTTCTTTCAATCTGTACGATAATTTTTTATCAAACTTTTGATATGGAATATCTTTGCCTGATATAATTTCAATCTCTCCATCCCCAAATCGTGCTAAACTCATATTCCCATTCAAAAGTATATTTAACGTTTCATTCTCATTATATATTTTTGGCTTTTTAATATTTGAATCAGAAGCTTTGTATACTATATCTTCTATTAGATATTGTAAATTTAAATTATAATAAGGAAATTTCATTACTGTATTTTTTAAACTAAATTTTGACAAATACACAAGATTTTTTATAAGTTGAACAAAACCATACATAATATTCTCTTATCAATTAATTCTTCTGTTAATAAAGCATTATACATTTAGGTATCTAAACTGTATTTTTTAAATATATTTCAATCATATTAGAGGCAAAATATATCATTTTTCTTCTTATTATAATCATTATTATGATAATTACATGCATTATAATGATTATTTAATTTTTTGTCAAATGATATGATTTAAAAATGAAATATCCTAAATTAATTGAATTTGGCAAAAATTTGAGGATTGCAAGAGTTGTTAAAGGTTATTCAATGGAAAAATTAGCAATGATTGCAAATCTAAATCCTACACATATAGGAAAAATAGAAAGAGCCGAGATGGCTCCGACATTATTAACTATTCTCGCACTTTTAGAAGCTCTTGACGTAGATTTTAATACTTTAATATCATACAAAGGTAAAGAAAAAAAATAAGAAATTACTTATTTATTTTTTTTAATTTAAACATATATATAAAAATTAAAGATAAAATAGTAATAATAATTGCAATAGTTTTTGATAAAGTATATTCAATATTAAATCCGATTTTTGCGTTTAAAATAAAAAATGCAGTTATAAATATATAAAACAATCCTGGCAATAAAGTAATCAAATAATTTTTACCTTGTTTTTTAAGATAAACAGTAGCATATAAAAAAGTAGGTATAGCAATTAATTGATTAACAAAGTTAAAATATCGCCAAACAGTTGTAAAACTGTTTTGATTTGATTTTGCCCATAATATTACAGATATTATAACAATACATATAGGAACAATAATAACAAGCCTGTTTTTAAGTTTAGTTTGTTCTAAATTTAAAGCTTCACCTATAATCATACGAAGACCTCTTAAAGCGGTATCACCTGATGTAATAGGAAGAACAACAACTGCAATTGTAACGACAAAAGCCAAATAAGGCAATACAAACACATTTGCAATTGAATTTATAACATTTACACTACCTATAAGATTTTCAGGAACAATATTTAAAGAGTAAACATGCATAGCACCTGCTGCCCATATCATTGCAATTAAAGATTCTATACACATCATTCCATAGAAAACGTGTTTGCCGTCTTTTTCCGATTTTAATGTTCTTGAAATAATGGTAGCCTGAGTAGAATGGAATCCTGACAACAAACCACAACTTACAGTCATAAAGAACATCGGAATTATATGAACTAACCCGGGATGTCTGTTTATATTTTTAAAATCTATATTATCCAAATGTACTCCATGAATTATAAACCCAATAACAACAAGACCTGTTCCGAAAAGTAGTAAAAATCCTAATAAAGGATAGAATCTGCCTATTATTTTATCTATAGGGAATAATGTTGCAATAATATAGTAAAGTGCAATCAATGAATAAATTATTATAATTATAGGATTATTTAAAGAAAAATCAGATTGTTTAAAAAATCTTTCAGCCATAAGGTCACCAGCCGTATATACAAATACGGCTGCCAATAATAAAAGCATAACAGAAACAACTATAATAAAGAATTTATATGATACATTACCAAGATATTTTTTTATTAACTCAGTAATTTGAGCCCCGTTATTTCTAATTGACAACATCCCGCTAAAATAATCATGAACTGACCCCATTAGAATACACCCCAAAGGTATAAGAATAAAAGCAACAGGACCAAATAATATTCCCTGAATTGCGCCCAATATAGGGCCCAAACCTGCTATATTCAATAAATGAATCAGCATATTTTTATTTTTACTTAACGGTACGTAATCTACGCCGTCGTTTATTCTTTCTGCAGGAGTTCTGTCTTCTGATACAACAAATTGAGATTCTACATACCTTGAATATATAATATATCCTGCTAATAATATAAAAATACCGGCTAAAAAAGTATACATAATTATATATCTCTATATTGTTAATAATCTATAAAACAAAGTATACATTATTTAATCTAGAGTCGCAATATTTCGCTTGCTCACTTCTTAAAGGAGCTACTCTCAAATTTTACTCGGCTAACACCCTCAGACTTAGTCAACCTTACATCATTGCGGTGCTTCGCTTTGTAATACATATATACTCTTACAACATTTTACACCTTTTAATATAATTAATCCAGATTATATTTATATTTTCAAAAGTTTAATGTTTTAAATTAAATATTGAAACTTTAGCTTCTTCGTTTGCAAGAATAACAGGAGCAATACCTTTTGCTTCATTTGTCAAATATCCGTTACACATCTCATATGTTTCAGGGATATCTCCTACTCCTGTTCCATGATATATATTTTTTAAAGTGTAACCGTTCGAATCAACTATCATATTATATTTTATTATTCCGTTAAAAGCTTTTAATCCGCTTAACAAATATTTTTCATCTCTCAGATATTTTTCATTGTATGCTCTTAGCATTGAATATGCTATCATTGCAGAACCTGATGTTTCATAATAATTACAATAATGAACAAACGGATTTCTTATATAGAACTCATTATATAAATTATTTTTCCATAAGCCTGTTTTTTTATCCTGTACAACGATTAAATTATCAAAAAAATCTTTTAATTGTTTTATCATTTCTTTTTTATATTTAATATCAGAAATATCATCTATTAACTCAACTTGAGCCATAGCATACCATCCGATAGCACGTAGCCAAACAACACCATTTGTTTTTATTCCGTCATCTTTTATTGCATGATAATATAATCCGTTTTTATTTTTCAGATATTTTCTAACCCATTGCATTCGAGAATAAATATCATCTTCAATTCCCATTTTTTTATATTTTAAATTAAGTTTATCAGCCATAATTTGATATTCAATCATAAAAGGAAGTGCCATATATAAACCGTCAAGTCCGAACGGATGCTCTTTCCATCTGTATCTGTGGTGAAAATTATTACCGCATTTAGGAAGTGTTTCATGACCTTGTATTTCTTTATACATTCGTTCTATCATTAGTTTATATTTGAAAAAATGTTTTGAATCAGACAAATATAAAAGTGTTCTTACTTGAGGATAGAAATCAACATCATTACTGAAATATAAAGTTTTTGGTTTATGAGAGTTATTTAATTCTCCTTTTGAAGTAATCATATCATTATAATAACTGTCAACAAAATCATAGTATTTTCCTGTTTTATACAGGGCATACATAAGAAAACCGGTGTAATATGACCAATTAGTTGATGTACCTTCTGCTTCCCAAGTAAAATTAACAGAATCATACGGTTTTGTTGAACTTTTATTTTCTTCTACAAGTTTTTTAGTATAATCATCAACTAATTCAATATTATCCTCAGTTGTCCAAATCAAATTATCAATGTCAACATCATTATTATTTGATTTAACCAAGTAATAAATTAAAAATCCCAAAACTATAATTAATGATAAAAAAATAGCGATTTTTCTTTTCATAATTTAAGTTTACGGGATGAAAATGTTTATGTCAAATTTATAAGACAAATTATAAACAATCACATAAAATTTCAAAATAACCTTGTTTTTTGTCACAAACAGGACATTTTGCAGGAGCTGATTTAGATTCTGAAACATGTCCGCAATGTGTACAAACCCATAAAACTTTATTTTCTCTTTTAAAAAGCATATTATCTTTAAGTCTTTGAGCTAAAGTCTTATACCTTTCGCTATGATGTTTTTCTATATTTGCAATGCTATAAAAAGCTTTTGATATTTCGTCAAATCCTTCTTCTTTAGCAACTTTAGCATATTCAGGATACATTGTTAAATGCTCTTCTTCTTCATATTTTGCCGAACATAGCAAATTTTCTAAAGTACTGCCATTACAAGAAGGGTATGAAATATTAGTTATTTCAACATCATCACCGTCAAGAAATTCATAATATATTTCTGCGTGTTCTTTTTCATTGAGTGCGGTTTTTTTAAATATTTCAGATATTTGAATTAGACCTTCATCTTCTGCCATAGAAGCGAATATACAATATCTGTTACGTGCCATAGATTCTCCTGCAAATGCTTTCATTAAATTTTCTCTGGTTTTTGTACCTTTTAATTCTTTTTTTTCCATAATATTTCTCCCGATTAATTTTAATTAGTATCGCAAACTTTCAATTGCTCAATAGTGCGACATTAAAATTGAATATAAATCATAAGTTAAATATAAAAAATTACCCTTTTGTCTATTAGAAAAATTAATTTTAAATAATCCAATCTAAAATATTTACTAACCTGTTCGAGTTATAATATAAATGTACTCTGACAAATATTTGACACTAATAAACATTATGAATAAAATTATTTTTGTAGTTGGATTTAACAAGTATATATGGAAATAAAATCACTAGACAACTTAGAAATTGGTCAAGACGCTATAATTGAAACTATTGATACAGATGATAATGCACTAAAATGTCATCTGTTAGATATGGGATTAACGCCAAACACAGAAGTAACACTAATAAAAAAGGCACCATTAGGTGACC
>CANQOM010000116.1 GCA_947625445.1 Candidatus Gastranaerophilales bacterium | reverse complement strand
GCTACTCTTGATGGGTCTCCTAAGGGATATAATGTAATTGCAGTTGAAAATCCGTATATTGATAATATTGTAAACAAACAAGAACCTAAACACACCATTATTTGTGTTCTTAAGCCTGCCGACTTATTTGTTAATTCTCTTTCCAAACCAATTATAGAACCTAATACTATAGCAAGTAAAATTCTAATTAAAATATCTACATTATCAATTTGAAACCAACTTAAAAATTCTTGCATTAATTATCTTTCCTTACTGTTAGGGTCAACCGCATCTCTAATTGTATCACCAATAACGTTAAAAGATAAAACTGCAACAAAAATTAAAAAACCGGGAGTAAGGAGCCAAGGTCTTGAAATAATATTTATAAACTCTTGTCCTTCTTTAAGCATATTACCCCAACTTGCATCAGGTTGTTGTATCCCCAAACCTAAAAAACTTAATCCCGATTCCGAAAGTATATAGGAAGGAACACTTAACGTTATAGCCACAATGACATAACTCAAAGTTTGAGGAAGTATATGTTTTACAATTATTCTCATATCAGATGCCCCAATGGCTTCAGAAGCAAGAACAAATTCTCTTTTTTTAATTGAAAGTACCATTCCTCTTACGACTCTGGAAAATCCCGCCCAGCCGATTAAAGCAAGAATCAGCACTATTAAAGTAAACCTTTGAACACTTGTCATATTTGCAGGTAGTATAGAAGCAAGAATTATTAACAAATAAAAACTTGGAATAGACATAATAGCTTCGGCTATTCTCATCATAATAAAATCTACTTTACCCCCAAAATAGCCTGATATACCTCCATATAGCATTCCGAGAGGAAAAGACACCAATAAAGCTAAAAATCCTATAGTCAGAGATATTTGACCTCCGTATAATAGTCTTGAAAAATTATCTCTTCCATTGATATCAGTACCTAAAAGATATAATTCCCCGCCTTTTTCTGTATTATAAAAATGTCTGTCAAAAGGTATAAAACCAAATATTTTATACTTCTTTCCTTTTGAAAAATATTTTACTTTATATTTTATAGTTTTATCTTCAATATACTTAGTTTCAAAATTTTCTTTATCAAAATACCTTTTGTAATTATAAGTATATGGCAAGGATAATTGACCTTTTTCATTAATAATATAAATTTTTGACGGCGGACAGTAAGCTTTGTCCCTATTGGAATAATCTTTTGAATAAGGAGAAATAAAATCAGCCATAAATACGGTTAAATATAAAATTATAAGAATAAAAAACGCAACACGAGCAAACTTATCTTTAAAAATTGCTTGAAGAATATTTTCTCTGTGAAAAGAATTAAAATCCGGAAGTTTAGCCATATTAAGCAACCTCCACTCTGGGGTCAACAAGCTTAAGAAGAATATCAGCCAAAAGATTACCGACAACAAGCATAATTGTTCCAATCATCAATGAGGCCATAACAAGATTAATATCGGATTTCATAACCGCTTCAAGAATAAGTCTTCCCAACCCGGGATATTGAAAAACGTACTCAGTCAAAGCTGCACCACTCAGTAATGATGCAAATTCAAACCCCAAAAGAGTTACCATAGGGTTAAGCGCATTCCTTAATGCGTGTTTATAAATAACTTTAGTTTCACTTAACCCTTTAGCTCTGGCAAATTTAACATAGTCAGATTCAAGAACATCAAGTAAATTTCCTCTCATTTGTCTTTGAAGTCCTGATAATGAAATTGTAAACAGAACTATAACAGGGAGAACCAAATGATGTAATATATCAACTATTTTTTGAAAACGTGTCATTTCGGAAAAATTATAACTTGTAAGACCACCTGTCGGAAACCAACCTGTTTTTACCGCAAATATTAATAATAACAGAGCAAAGAAGAAAGATGGTATAGCCATACCAATACTGGAAAGAATAGTCAATAATCTGTCTATAGGTCTTCGCCAATGGAGTGCAGCTACAATACCTAACGGTATACCGACCAGCCATGTAAATAATATAACAAATCCTGTAAGAAGGAGTGTATTAGGTATACGTTCCAAAAGTTTATCAGAAACTTTTTCTCCCGTGGTACAATACCCCAAATCACCTTTAACAAAGCTTTTAAGCCATAATCCATATTGAACAATAACAGGTTTATCAAGACCTAAACGTTCTGTTTCATAATTTAAAGTTTCCTGCGTAATTGAAGGATTGAGTTTTAATTCTGCAAGTGGGTCAACAGGTGCCAACCTGATTAAGAAAAAACTTATTACCGATACTAAAAATAATAACGGAATAGTTTGAAGTATTCTTTTTATTACATATCCTAACAATTGCATAAGCTAATTTTAAAATACAATTTATGTTTTGACAATTACTCTTTCAGTGGCAAAAAAAATAGTGACAAAAAGGGTTATAATTGATATAATAACTACTCAGATAAAAAGAGGAACAATGACAGGGATAAACAGAATAGGAACAAATAAAGATTACGGAGTTTTTACGGATATAACAAAACCGTTTATAAAACAAAATAATTTATATTTAAAATCACCTATATTAAAAGAAGATAAAGTAGAAATAAGTTCAAAAACAAAACCTGTTAAGAATAAAAAATTATTAATAGGCGGTATAATTGCTTGTGCCGCATTAATAGGCATAATTGCATTCAGAAAGAATATTTCAAATATCTTAACAAAAAATAAAGATACCGTTAATAACGTTGAAAATAATTCTATTAAACAAATAAAAGAAAAATTTAATAATATAGACATAGAGAATGCAAGAAAGTTTTTAATAGATGATGTAAAAACAACAG
Source organism: Candidatus Gastranaerophilales bacterium (assembly GCA_947625445.1). Taxonomy (GTDB): domain Bacteria; phylum Cyanobacteriota; class Vampirovibrionia; order Gastranaerophilales; family Gastranaerophilaceae; genus Avigastranaerophilus. The sequence continues at coordinate 2,490 of CANQOM010000116.1, read as the reverse complement.
GAGAAATAGGAGCATCGGGAGTATGTTTTTATGGTCCGGATTCAAAAGGGAAAGAACAAATTTTTGAAGGATTTATTCAAGAACTTAAAGATGCAGGATACAAAATAGAAAGAGCTCCCAGAGAAAAAGAATCAACAATAGAGAATATAAATAATACAATAGCAAAATTAATAAAAGAAGCAGAAACAAGGTATAAAAACACAAAAGAAAGAACTGCAATAATAGTAAGAGATTTAGACAAAATAGCACCTGACAGAGAAATAGATGCTATAAATAATGCATCAGCAGCATTATTAGGGACTGAAAAATGTCGTGAAAAAGGCTTTACTTGGATTTCAGAAGCGGTAGACTATACCAAAATAGATACTGCAATAAGGCGTCCCGGAAGAATTGATCAGGATATTATAGTAAAACCTTTATTTGAAGACAGTGAAGCTACTTGGAAAAGTTATATTAATATGATAAAAAAATTCCGTGAAGGATTAAAGAAAGATACATTGTTAAAAGAAGCTGAAGATATTCTAAAAGTTAAGTTAGGACAATAAAATGCGTATAAGTGTTTTAAATAGTATTCCAAATAACAGAGTTATAAGTACTTTGAAAAATAAGCACTCAAATAACAGTAAAATAATCCCTGTAAAAGAGAGTGTAACGGATAAATATGAAAGAACAGAAATAAACTCCGGTAAAAAACATCCCCGCTTTGGGTTTATAGACCCTGTTTCGGCAGGAAGTTTTCTTCTGTTAATAGGTACATATGCAGCCGGAGTGTATAAAACAAACTTAGATGAAAAAAGAAGAGCAGAAGAAGAAAAACGTGTAAAAGAATTAAGAGAAAACAAAATTAATGAAGTATCAAATACCTTAAATATATCTAGAGAACAAGCAGAAAGTTATCATGACTATTTTCTAAAATATGCATCAATAGACCCGACAAATGACGGAAATGAAAAAGGTTTAAATGCAGTAATGGGATACGGAATAGAAAAATATAGGCTTGCTTCTGAAGTCATTGCCCCATTAGTTGCGAATTCAATGAATTATTATTATTTTGAAGCAGCAATCCCTAATGGAGTATTATTATATGGTCCAACAGGCGGAGGAAAAACATATATAGCTTCAAAAGTATGTGAACATTTAAATCATTTCGGTATAAAAACAAAAGAAATTGAACTAAAACAGGGTAAATACAGTGAAAATGCACAAATTATAAGAGATGCATTTAAAAAAGCAGAAGAGGATTATAAAGAAAAAGAAATATATACCGTACTTAATTTCACACAAGATTTTGATACTATATTCCCTGACAGGAATATAAAACCTGAAGCAATAGAGCAAATCGGAGCCTTTATAAATTGCGCAGACAATTGTGCTCAAAAAGGTGCAGTATGGATTGGAACAACAAACAATCCAAAATTAGTGGATTCAGCAATACTTCGTCCCGGAAGAGCTGACGTTAAAATGCCAATAGGAAACATGGAAAAATTTGCGATATCAGATACAATAAAATATTATCTGTATAAACATGATGAAGAGTTAAGCGCAAATAACTTTGATTATGAAAAAATTATTAACACAATAAAAGAAGAAAATTTAAATTTTACTCCTGCAGAGTATGAATTATTTATAAAAAAAGCAAAAATTAAAAAACCATTTAACGAAAATATAACAACAGATATGTTTATAAATGAAATGATTAAATATAATAAAAATGATTTTCCATCACTTGATGAAGAATCAATCAAAAAATTTAAAAATGACCGTGAATATGTTGAATCTATTGACGATGAAACGACACAGAATCCATCGTAAATCGAAATTGTTTCAAAAATTTTAATGAAAGTTTTTATTTACATTTCTAAAATTTTATAGTATTATATTAGAACTAAAAATTGAAGATTTGGGAACCTGTATATAGAATTTGCAAACCTTGAGAATTGAGTAAAAACAAGTGAGGGGATAGGAATTTGTTATGCAAAATGAAGAAACTGAAAAGTATTTTGTAATTAAAAAAGACGGAACTAAAGAAGAATACAACATAGAAAAAGTTGTAAATGCTGTTAAAAAGTCAGCAATGCGTGTATTAATAGAATTTACAGACGAAGAGTTATCTAAAATATGTGATTTCGTTAACACAGAAGTAAAAAATCTGGGTAAAAATGAAATATACATTCAAGAAATGCATAACATAGTAGAAGAAGCTCTGGAAACAGTTAAACCTAAAGTATGTCAGAGCTATAGAAATTATCGTAATTACAAACAAGACTTTGTAAGAATGCTTGATAAAGTATATCAGGAAAGTCAAAAAATAATGTATATAGGCGATAAAGAAAATTCAAATTCTGATTCCGCTCTGGTATCAACAAAACGTTCACTAATTTTTAATCAATTAAATAAAGAATTATATAAAAAGTTTTTCTTAACAGTAGAAGATTTGCAGGCAATTCGTGACGGATATATATATATACATGACATGTCAGCAAGACGTGA
>CANQOM010000115.1 GCA_947625445.1 Candidatus Gastranaerophilales bacterium | reverse complement strand
ACATCCGGCTGAAATTTCTTTACAAAGTTTATTCCGATTGTTGCATTGGTTGCAGTTCCTACGACGTCATAATTTGTCTCTAAATTTACTAATTCTTTTATCCCTAATAAATGTTCATAATTGTCGTCTATTAAGACGATTTTAATTTTTTTGTTAAAATCCATTGTTCTTCTCATATACACACCTTAGCTCCCTGTTTACCTCACTTATATTTTCATATTACATGCCGTGGCATGGAAGCTCATCCATATTCGGATTTATTTTTATCGGTTAAAAGGTTAATATTGATATCTAAACCTTTAGATTAATATTGTTCTGAAATCTAAACGGGATAATAATTTGAGAATATGTAATTTTACATACTCAAATAAAGTGTTTCTCGAACATTTGTATTATTTATAAGTATATTTAATGGTAAATTAAAGATATAAGTAGCTATATTAGTTCGCTATTTGGGTTGATTTTCTTTTTATACTTCAATTTGAGTAATTTATACTTATTTATTTTATTTGTTGTTAATACAGGAAGAGTGTCTTGTTTTATTGTCTGTTTTTTTTCAATATTTATTTCTTTATTCTCTTTAGTTGTAATTTCTTTTTCTTCTTTTATAATGTTTTCTGACTCGTTTTTAGTTTCATCTTTTTTCTTTTGTTTTGTTTGTTTTTTTGTTTCAGGTTGAAGGTTTTCTGTTTTTTCTTTCTTTGGTTGATTTATTTTTTGTTCAGATAAGTCATTTTTATTAAATTTGTATAAAATATCAAAAGATTCTGAATCGGATGAATAATTTATTTGTCCGATGTCGTGTATATAATATAATCCGTCCTCATTGCCGGTAAAAAATATTATTACCGCTTCTGTTGAATATAACAAATGTTTTACGGATTCTTCTGATAAATACGGAAAACTTAATGATGTAATTGCTATAATACTTTTTAAAACATTATCAAAACTTTTTATATTCATTGCAAATATGAATGAATTAATGCCTGTTAATATTAATTCTTCTATTTTTACTATATCTTTTATTGTAGGTTCAGGTACTATTATTTTAGATGCAGATAAATAATTATAATTATCCGCTATGTTTCTTATTACTTCTTGGGATTCTTTATTATTAATAAACCCTCTAATATAACTGCTTAAAACCGATTTATCATAATTATCAGGACAAATTAATATGATATTTTTATTGTCTCTTAGTGCTGATTTTACTATTTTTTCTGCTTTCGGATTATTCAAAAAAATATTAGTTATATCTATATCATTTTTGAGTGTTATATTATTTAAACTGTTATATTCGTTTAATATGTCTAATCTGTCTTTAAATTTCATTGTTGTTCTCTGTTTACTATTTTTCGAGCCAAAGACTTGTATGCTTTGACTATATCCATATCTTTATTGATTTCAGATAGAGTGGTTTTCATATTTAATGCTTTTGATGTTGTAATAAAATTGTTAGGAAGTGTATAAAATATATCTTTTTCAATCATTTTTTCCGCTTCAATTAATCTCATACCTGAAGTTTCATTATATTTATTTAATATAAGGTTAATAGATTTTAGTTCATTATGCAAATTTAAAAGTGACTCTGTTCTTTGAACTGAAATAATATCAGGAGTTAATAATATATAATTTTTATCAGCAATATTTTCTAATATATAATTATTCATTTCGGTAAAATCTTGATTTAAATCTATAAAAATATATTTAAAGTATCTTTTTGTATTCTTAAGAAAATTGCCGATTTTGTTTAAATCAGTGGGCATTTTTTTTAGTCCTAAAACACCTGAACCTGCAATAAACATATTTGAATTTTTGTATTGAAAGGCTTTATCAAAAACTTCATCGGAATTTGTATCATTAAGTGTATTGATAAACCAAGGAAGAGAATATGTTATATCTAAACTTAGCATCATTGCAACATCATTAATTGCATTGTTAAAATCAACAATAAGAACTTTTTCTTTTGAAAAATCTGCAATTTCTTTTGCAATATTAATTATAAAAGAAGTTTTGCCAGCGCCTTTTTCCGCAGATATTACTGAGGCTATTGATGCATTTGTATTTTTAATTTGTTTTTTTGTATTTTCCTGATAAATTCGGCTTACAATGTTAATGAAATCTGATTTTAAAATAGGTTTAAGCATAAAATAAGCGGCACCTGTTCTCATTGATTTAACATTAGTATCCGTAGAACCGTCATATGAAATTATAATTATTTTATTGTTAGGTTTTTGAGAAAGACTTGCTAATTTTTCAAGGGAGTCAATATTATAAATTCCGATACAAAAGATAATAATATTAATAGTATTATCCTGACTTATAACGCTTTCATCAAAATTATCGTATTGAGAAAAATTATATTCAAATGTTACACTTGAAAGATAATTTTCTACGAGGGTTTTTGTGATTTTTTCATCATCAAACAGATATATGTTTAATTTATTATCCATATATTTATTTTACAACAAATTTGCAAATAATGGGAATTTTTCATAAGATAGTAAAAAAAGGTAAACAAATGCAAAAGGTTGTAATAGTCGGAGCAGGACTTGCAGGAAGTGAAGCGGCACTTCAATTAGCAAAAGAAAAAATTTACACGGATTTATATGAAATGCGGCCTAATATAAATACGGGAGCTCATAAAACTGATAAATTTGCAGAGCTTGTTTGTTCTAACAGTCTTGGTTCTTATGATATTACTAATGCTTCAGGTCTTTTAAAACACGAAATGGAAATTTTAGGCTCGGTATTAATGCCGGAAATATTAAATTGTAAGGTTCCTGCAGGAGGCGCTCTTGCTATTGACAGAGAATTATTTTCTCAAAAAATAACTACAATGATTGAAGAAAATCCATATATAAATGTTAAGAGAGAAGAAGTTACTGAAATATGTGAAGATGTTCCGGTTATAATAGCTTCAGGACCTTTGACATCAGATAAATTGGCTGAAAATATCAAAAAAATTTTAGGTCAGGAATATTTGTATTTTTTTGATGCTATAGCTCCTATTGTGGAAAAAGATTCTATTGATTTTAACAAGGCATTTTACTTGAACAGATATAATAAAGGGGATGCGGATTATATAAATTGTCCTATGACAAAAGATGAATATGAAAAATTTTATAGAATTCTTATAAATTCGCCTAAAATAGAATTAAAATCGTTTGAAAAAGGAGCAAAATTTTTTGAATCTTGTTTGCCCATTGAAGTATTAGCTGCTCGAGGAGAGGATACATTAAGATTTGGACCTTTAAAACCGGTAGGACTTATTGATGAGCGGACTGGCAATGTAAATTATGCGGTAGTTCAGCTTAGACAAGATAATAAGTCTGCAAGTTTATATAATCTTGTTGGGTTTCAAACAAATTTGAAATGGGGAAGCCAAAAAGAATTGATTCATTCTGTTCCGGGACTTGAAAATGCAAATATAGTAAGATACGGTGTAATGCACAGAAATACTTTTATAAACAGTCCTAGATGTTTAAAACCTACTCTTCAATTAAGAAAAAAGGATAATATATTTTTTGCGGGACAAATAACGGGAACGGAAGGGTATACTGAATCAATAGCTTCAGGGCTTCTTGCAGGAATTAATATGACCAGATATCTTAAAGGTGAATCTTTGTTGGAATTACCACAAGAAACAATGCTTGGAGCTTTAACTCATTATATTTCTTTTGAAGGACATAGTTCTTTTCAACCGGTTAATTCAAATTGGGGTATTTTATCGGAAATGCCAATGGATAAAAAAGTAAGAAAAAATAAAAAATTGAAAAATGAATTACTGGGCAAAAGAGCTATTGATATTTTAAATGAAGTTGTAAAATTTAACTCCTTACTATAATCTAATGAAAATAAAATTTGCCAGGAACTTTTATAAAGAATGATAAATCTAATATTTTATATCGTTTTTTTTATTTGACGTATAATAAAAAAGGTATAAAAAGGAAACAGTTATGTGGAATTATTCGGAAAAGGTAATGGAACATTATAGAAACCCACGAAATGTTGGTTCAATTGAAAATGCAGATGCAATAGGAGAAGCCGGTTCTCTTTCTTGCGGAGATATGCTTAAACTATATTTAAAAGTAGATGATAAAGGAATAATAACAGATGCAAAATTTCAAACTTTCGGATGCGGAAGTGCTGTTGCAAGTTCAAGTATTTTAACAGAAATGATTATAGGAAAGCATATTGATGAAGCAAGAAAAATTACCAATAAACAAATAGCTGAAGCTCTTGGAGGTTTACCTCCGGAAAAAATGCATTGTTCCGTTATGGGCCATGAAGCTCTTGAAGCTGCTATTGCCAATTATTATCATGAAGAAATAAAACCTCATGAAGAAGATGAAACGGTATGTTATTGTTTTGATGTTTCTAAATCTTTTCTCGAAAACGAAATAAAAAATAATAATTTAAAAACTTTAGAGGATGTAATTAATTATACAAAAGCCGGTGGCGCTTGTGGACGCTGTCGAGGTAAAATTCAAGATATTCTTAATTCCGTTAACGCTATTAAACCTATTGAAAAACCTACAAAAACTCAGATGATTATTAAAATAAATAATGTTATAGAAAAATATATTTCACCGGAATTGAGAAAAGATGGAGGAGATATAGAACTTATTGATGTTGATGATAATAAGATAAAAGTTCGTTTATCGGGAAGATGTCAGGCATGTAATCGTTCCCAATTAACTCTAACGCACTTTGTTGAAGCAACTTTGAGACAGTATGTGGATGAAAATATAGAAATTATTCAGGTGTAGAAAATGACTAATTCAAAACTTATATATTTAGATAATAATGCTACAACTAAAGTAGATGAAAGAGTTGTAGAAGCTATGCTTCCTTATTTTTCACAATATTACGGGAATCCTTCCAGTATATATGAATTTGGAGGTAAAAATTCTACTGCAATAAAAGAAGCAAGAGAAATAATAAAAGATTTTGTCGGTGCAAAAAATTCAAAAGAAATAATATTTACCGCTTCAGGCAGTGAAAGTGCTAATACTGCTATAAGAGGCATCCTTAATGCTGACAAGTCAAAAAATCATATTATTACTTCTAAAGTTGAACATCCTTGTGTGCTAAATTTATATAAACAACTTGAAAAAGAGGGATATAATGTCACATATGTCGGTGTAAATTCTGAAGGAGAAATTAATACTGAAGAAATATATGAAGCAGTTAACGATAAAACTGCTCTTGTCTCTGTTATGTATGCAAATAATGAAACCGGAGTTATTTTCCCGGTTGAACAAATTGCCGAAAAAGTTAAAACTATAAATCCTAAGACAAGAATATA
>CANQOM010000114.1 GCA_947625445.1 Candidatus Gastranaerophilales bacterium | reverse complement strand
ATAAAAATATTTCTTTATTAACGGAAGATGAGGGTGTTATTTTAGGTGAAGATGACTGCCCTTGCGGAAGAAAAGGCAAATATTTTGAAGTTATCGGAAGGATTAAGAATGCAGAAATCAGAGGATGCAGCGATACGTATGAAAAACATTAATTATATAATAGGCTCAGATGACATAGAAACAACACCATTACAAACATATTCCATAAATATTTGTGAATTTTTAAATGAATTATCATCTAAATTAATTAAATCACCAATATTAAGAGAATATCCTGATTTATCCTCACTCGCATTTTGGGCAAGAAAGGCTAATATTCAAAAGATAAAAAAACTTATGTGCAATGGTTTAGTAAACAGGATGGGAAGGGGCTTGTGTTTTCATATAACGCCATCTAATATTGCAATAAACTCGATTTTTTCATATTTTTTCTCACTTTTAGCAGGTAATGCAAATATTGTTAGATTACCGGGCAAAGATTTTCCGCAAATTAATTATATCTGTAATTTAATCAAAGACTGTTTAAAGAATTATCCAGAAATTGAAAACAGAACCGCATTTATAAAATATGATAGAGATGATGAAATAAATGCAATGTATTCAGCTTTATGTGACTGCAGGATGATTTGGGGCGGAGATAAAACAATATCAACATTTAAAAACTATTCAATAAAACCAAGATGTATTGATATTACCTTCCCCGACAGATATTCAATATGTATAATTAATTCAGAAAGTATAAATCAAGCATCTCAAGAACAAATGCTCAGACTTGCTGATAATTTTTATAATGATACTTATTTAATGGATCAAAATGCATGTTCATCTCCTATGATAATATATTGGCTAAATGATAATAAAGACGGCAGAAATAAATTTTGGAATTATATAGCTGATTGTGTAAAACAAAAATATAATTTACAAGATGCAATGGCAGTTGATAAATATACAAAACTTTGTGAAGATGCAATTCATTATAATAATCTCGGTGATATATCAACAGATACAAACTTATTATATAGATATGAAATAAAAAAATTAATTCCTGATATATATGAACTAAGAGGGAAGTGCGGATATTTCTATGAATATTCACTTAAAAATTTTAATGAACTTTGTAAAATAGTAAACGAAAAGTATCAAACTGTTACATATTACGGAATTAATCCCGAATTGCTGAAAGAAGAGATTATTAGTAATAATTTAAAAGGTATAGACAGAATTGTCCCGATTGGACAAGCAATGGATATAGATGTTAATTGGGACGGATATAATATTATTTATTCATTATCAAGAGAAATAATTGTAAAATAAAGGAGAAAAAAATGGCAACACTACCAATAAACGCAGTACTTGAAGGGAAATATGTAAATTTTAGAGAAGTAAACATCAATGATGCCGAATTTATACTTGAACTAAGATGTGATGAGAAAAAATCACGATATATCCATAAAACAGAATATAATGTTGATAAACAAAAAGACTACATAAGACGTTATTTAACTCTTGATAATGAATGGTATTTTATAGTTGAAAATAAAAAACATGAGCCGATTGGTACAAATTCTATATATCCGTATCCCATAGCTGATGAACATTGGAGAGATAGTGAAAATCCGAAAATCGGAGTTTTGGGTCCCGGAAGATGGCTCGCCAAAGACGGATTATCTCCTCTTGAAACACTGGAAAGTGATTATTTAATAAAGAAAATGTTTTTTGAAACTTTTAAAAAGCAATTTAGTCCAATGATGATTCATAAAGATAACAAAAATGTACTTGCGTTCCACAAAAGTTGGGGAGCTCAAATTTTTGGATTCGACGATGAAATGCAACAACATCTTTTAGATTTAAAAATTGAGGATTATTATAAAAATAAAGGTAAATTTGAAAGAATGCTATATGGTAAAATTTTAAATTAAAAAAGAGGGTTTACCTCTTTTTTATTTATAATAACATTTTCAGCTTACAATCTCTTTACATTTTGTATAAAATGTTGTGTTCTTTTTTATTTTCTTTAACCATCATAACACAAAAGTGTTTTGAATATTTATATTATACAAATGTTACAAAATAAATATAATTTTTTATCCCCAAAATTATTGTCATAACAGTGCTGATTACATTTTATACAAACTGTTATGTATAAAAAAAGTAAATATTTGAAAGGGGTAAAAAATGTCTGATACAGAAAAATATATTAAAGCTTTTACTTCATCTTTTAATGTAAAACCTAAAGATGTTAAAAATCTTAAATATGAATCAATAGATGAATGGAACTCCGTTGGACACATGAGTCTTATCAGTGCTATAGAGAAAAATTTTAATATTATGCTTGAATCAAGTGATATCATATCTTTTAATTCATACGAAAAAGGAAAAGAAATACTAAAAAAATATAACATTAACATCTAATTTTACTGGTAGTTTTAATCGGAGAATATATAATGTGGAATTTACAAAAATATAAAAATAATATAGCAATAATAACGGAAGAGAATAAAAAAATAACATACAATGAACTGGATTTATATTGTACAAACCTTACCAAAAATATAAAAAAACGATGTCTTGTATTTAATTTATGCAGAAATGAAATAGGTTCTTTAGCCGGATATGTAGGATTTTTAAACTCAAAAACAGTTCCACTTCTATTAAGCGCAGATTTAGATGAAGAATTGCTATTAAATTGTATAGAAACTTATAAACCTGATTATATTAATCTCCCAAGTGAATTAAGAGATAAATTTAATTATGACTGCATATATGAAAATTTAAACTATTCACTATTAAAAACGCCATATAATAACGAATATCCTTTATACGAAGATTTGGCCTTACTATTAACCACATCAGGTTCAACAGGAAGTCCGAAACTTGTAAGACAAAGTTATAAAAATATTAAAGTAAATACTGAATCTATTATTAAATTTCTAAAAATAAATGAAAATGAAAGAGCTATAACAACACTCCCAATGACATATACATACGGTTTATCTGTTATAAATACGCATCTATATTCAGGTGCAAGTATAATATTAACAGAAAAAGGCTTGATGCAAGAAGAATTTTGGAAACAATTAAAAGAAAATAATGCAACCTCTTTAGCCGGAGTTCCTTACACTTATGAAATGCTGGAAAGACTGAAATTTTTTAGAATGAATCTACCTTCTATAAATTATTTAACTCAATCAGGAGGAAAACTTCCATTTGAATTACATAAGAACTTTAGTAGATGGGCTAAAGATAACAATAAGAAATTTATTGTAATGTATGGAATGACAGAAGCAACTGCAAGAATTGCGTATCTGCCAAATGAAAAATCACAAGAAAAATACGGGTCAATAGGAATTTCAATTCCCGGAGGAAGACTCTCTTTAATTGATGATGATAATAATGAAATAACAACACCAAATACAAGAGGAGAAATTGTTTATAAAGGAGACAATGTAACACTCGGCTATGCACAAAAAGGCGAAGATTTAATAAAAGGTGATGAAAGATTTTCTATACTTAAAACAGGGGACATTGGTACTTTTGACGAAGATGGTTATTTTTATATAGTAGGAAGAAAAAAAAGATTTTTAAAGATTTTCGGTAACAGAGTAAATCTAGACGAAACTGAAAATATAATTAAAAGTTATTTTAAAAATATTCAATGTGCTTGTTGCGGTGTTGATGATGAAATGCATATATACATTACAAATTCTCTATTAAAAGAAGAAGTATTGTCATATTTATCACAAAAAACAGGGCTTAATAAATCTGCATTTAAAATTTTTATAATTAATGAAATTCCCAAAAATGAAGCAGGAAAAATTATGTATAAAAATCTGGAACCTGTTAGTGTATAGAAGGAGAAAGTATGGCTCAATTACCTAAAAACGCTATATTAGAAGGAAAATATGTTAACTTTAGAGAAGTATCAATTGACGATGCTGAATTTATTCTGGAATTAAGATGTAATGAAAAAAAATCAAGATTTATACATAAAACTGAATATAATCTTGAAAAGCAAATTAATTACATAAAAAGGTACTTAACATTAGATAATGAATGGTATTTTATAGTTGAGAATAAAAATCATGAACCGATTGGCACAAATTCAATCTATCCTCATCCAATTGCAGATGAACATTGGAAAGACCCCAATAATCCAAATATAGGAAGAGAAGGTCTTGGCAGATGGCTGGCAAAAGACGGACTTTCTCCGCTTCAAACTATTGAAAGTGATTATTTAATAAAAGCAATATTTTTTGATGTATTTAAATTTCCATTTGCTCCGTTAATTATTCATAAAGATAATAAGCATGTTCTTAATTACCATTTGAATTGGGGTGCTGAAATTTTTGGTACATACAATGATGATGGGCTTGAATTATACTTAATAGACCTCAAAGCAGAGGATTATTATAAAAACAAAGGCAAATTTGAAAGAATGTTATACGTATAAACTGTTATATTTATTAAAAATTTGTATAAGTAAAAATTATATTGTCCATCTTCCTCCAAATTGGAGTCCGACACCGTTTCTGCCTCCACTTGTAAAGTATGTTTGACCGTAACCAGCAAATCTTTCACCGTATAATTTTCTCAAACCTAAACCGTATTTAAAGAAAGGCTTAACACTCAACTCAGGAAGTGTAGCATCGCTTGCATTAAAATCAGTTTTATCAAACAAATTCCAAACAATACTTAAACCTGTGTATGGCTGCCATCCATTGTTTGTATTGCCAATGAATTTTATGCCCGGCTCTAATTGCAAAACATTCAAAGGATTAGAATTAATTCTGATTCCGCTTGAAGTTGTATAATTCTCAGTGTTAACGAATGAATATGACATTAACCAACTTGGTTGAATTATAAATTTACCGTCTGCAAATTCTATATTATATCCTGTCTTAGAAGCAGCTCCCGTTCTAAATAATCCAAAAGAATCATCACCATATAAGGTAGAAGCTTCAGCTGAGTTAGCACCAACATTTGCAGTTAACCCTGTAAAGAAATTATTTTTATACATATTACCTGTTAAACCTATAGTACCACCATTTTGGTAGATTCCAATACCGTTATATGCTTGATGAGAACCATTATATCCGGCATATAAACTCCACATACTTTCCCAACCGTTACTTAATTCATACATCTCAGAGTCTCCGCCCAAATATGTTCCCCAGGAAACATTTGAAACTTTAGGACCATTTTTTAATCTTACATTTTCAAACGTTGCATAAGGTCTTGCCCATAGTGCGGTATTGTCATATTGATTTTGAGATTTATCAAAAACTAAATTCCAATGAGAGCTTGATGATGCATATTTATTTTTATATTTCATAGACTGTCTCATCTTCTTTGGCATAATCATATACATATCCATATTG
>CANQOM010000113.1 GCA_947625445.1 Candidatus Gastranaerophilales bacterium | reverse complement strand
GTTAATATACTAAAATCCGCAGGGGCTCAAATTGAATGGGATATTCAAAGTGCGGGAGCTGATGTTATAGAAAAAGAGGGAACACCACTGCCAAATAGAGTTATTGAATCCATAAAAAAAAATAAAGTTGCATTAAAAGCTCCGGTTACAACACCTATAGGTAAAGGTTTTAGAAGCGTAAATGTTCAGCTTAGAAAATCATTGGATTTATATGCAAATTTGCGTCCGTGCAAAAATATTGAGGGAATTAAAACAAGATATGATAATGTTGATTTAGTTATAGTAAGAGAAAACACCGAAGATTTATATGCAGGTATTGAAAGACAAATTGACGAAGACAGTGCTGAAAGTATAAAAATAATTACAAGAAAAGCATCTTTAAGAATAGCGGAATTTGCTTTTAATTATGCGGTTAAAAACGGAAGGAAAATGGTTCACGCCGTGTCAAAAGCAAACATTTGCAAACTCACAGACGGTTTGTTTTTAAACTGTGCAAGAGAAATTGCTCAAAAATTTCCGCAAATTGAATATAAAGAAATTTTAGTTGATAATCTTTGTATGCAATTAGTACAAAATCCAGAAAAGTTCGATGTTTTAGTTCTTCCAAATCTTTACGGTGATATAGTTTCAGATTTAGGTGCAGGATTGATAGGCGGGTTAGGAATAGCACAGGGTGCAAATATAGGTTTAAATGCTGCAGTATTTGAACCGGTGCATGGCAGTGCCCCTGATATAAAAGGTCAAAATAAAGCAAATCCAACCGCATTATTATTATCTGCAATTGAAATGCTTAAATATATAAATCAAACAGACATTGCCTTAAAAATAGAAAAAGCTCTATATAAAACAATTAAAGATGGTATTAATCTAACTTCTGATTTAGGTGGTAATTCTTCAACTTCTGAATATACAAAAGCAATTATTAACAATTTAATATAATACCTTCTCTTTTTATTATAGTAATTTTTTTCAGTATAATTCACACATTAAATGTTAAGTTATGTGAAGTTTATTTTCAATTCATGCAATTTTACAAGTAAAAATTACTTTATATATTTGTAGGATAGTTAGAGAGAAACCATGAATTTAAATCAAGTTAAAAATGACTTTATAGCTTATATAAAGACTGAAATCGAACCAAAAGTCGATAAAGAATATATTGATATTGATTCAGATTACAGTATTTTTAAATATTCAGGTGAATTTAAAGAATTCTTACAACATAATTTAAAAGCAGATGCATCAATATTTTCAATGAGTATTAATGAAATACTTGATATGGATATTGAAAACGGCAAATTAGTTGATCCTGAAGAAGATCAAACAGGTGATACATTTGAATCAGAAACGCAGGATTCTGAAAATGCTAATGCATTAGAAGAAAACGAAGAAAAATCAGGATTATTTTCTCAAGATGAACAAGGGGAATCAAATCCTGACGAAGTTATTCCTGAATTATTAAACAAAATGTTTGAAATGGATGAAGTAAAATCAGTTATTGATGTTGATTCAAACAATGAACTTGATGAAGGGGAAATAACAAACTTTTTACAAGCAATTGCACAAAATGATAATATGAACGACAGTGTATCTTTAGAAGATATATTAATCGCAATGAAAGATATAAATAATAATAATTTTACATTTGATACAACACAAAAGAAAATAGATGAACATGAAGCACAAGAAGCGAAATTGGAACCAACACAAACATATAATAATCCTACATCAGGTGCATATAACAATGGCACTTCATCAGGTATAAACGGTTCATCCTCAGCATCTGGTGCAGGCAATTCAGCTGGAGCTTCTGGTAATTATGGTAATAATGCAGCTTTAAAGAATTCAAGAACTAAAGAAAAAATAAAAGCTGAACTTGATTCTAAGAAAACAGAATTAGATGAAAATCAAAAAACTTTAGATTCAATTAAAAATAATACAGATGACTCATTAAATAATTTAAAAGAACAATCTGAAGATGCATATAAAGAATATCAAGAAAAATTAAAAGAAAAAGATGAAGGAAAAGCAAAAGAAGTTGATGAATTAAAAACCAAAATTGATGAAGAAGAAAATACAATATCCGAATGTGATATTACTATCGGAGAAAATGAAGCTAAAAAATCCGAAGCAGAATCAACATATAATTCTAAAGGAACATTAATCACATCTTTAAACAATACAATATCAGCTTTAGAATCAGCTAAAGCGAACGAAAAAGATTCCAGCAAAATAGCTGAAATCGATGCAGAAATTCAAAAAATAAACAGTGAAATAGAGCAAGCAAAAAGTGAGCAAGCTCAAGCAGAAGAAGATAAAAATGCAGCAATAGATGCAATTAATGAGGCAAAAGAAAAAAAATCAACAACTGAAAATCAATTAAATACAGATAAAGATAATTTATCTAAATTACAAGATCAAATTGCACAACAATATCCTGAGTTAACCGAATTACAAAATACTTATAAAGAAAAAGAAGAAAATTATGAAAAAACAAGAGAAAACGCAATTACAGATGCAACTAATGCAGTAAAAACTTCTCAAGATGATGTAAATAAATTACAAGAAGAATATGACCGTTGTGAAGAAAAAGAAACAAATAAAGAACACATGAGTGTCATTGGCGGAGATTGTGCAGCTGCAGTTGATTGGGCAAGACAATATGACAATAAGAGTCAATCTGAAATGGCTGCAATCTTTAGTCAACTTGGATATCAATTTGATAGCGGAGCTTGGTGCGCAGACTTTGTAAGAATGTCTCTCGGAGAAGGCGTTGGCGATGAAAACTTACCTGATTGGTATAAAAATGTACAAAATAAAGCATACTGTCCAAGTATTCAAGCAGCTGGAGAAGGTCACCAAATAAGTGCTGAAGAAGCACAAACAGGAGATATAGTTCTTTATGATTGGGACGGAGATGGTTCTGCTGACCACATAGGTTTATTCGTTGATAATGGTAATGGTTCATCAACAATTACCGCAATTGAAGGTAATACATCTGGTGCAGGCGGCAGCAGTTGCGTAGAAGAAAAATCAAGAAACAGAAGTAATATTCTCGGAATTTATTCTATGAATTAATATAAAATATAAAAACAAAAAATAGCTTAATTAAATTCAATAAAAAAACGGATATTTCTTTATCCGTTTTTTTACTTATACTGTTATTTTAAAGAATTATAGCTTTTAAATTTATTAACGGAGAGACATATTTAATTAAGTTTTGTAACAAATTGTATATACATAATCAATAATATTTATATAAATTACTTTATATAAATAAGAGAGTATTAAAAAAAGGATATTAACAGTGAGTTTCGGATTTTCAATAGGGTTTGGAAATAATTTTACTTCAAGGGTAGCGGAAAAAGAACAAGAAGTTAATAAATATCAAACTGAAGTTCAAAATTTTCAAGGTGACTATAATAATGCTCAAAATGAAAAAAGTGTTTTTGATGGACAAAAAAGCACTGCAGATTCAAATGTTAATTCTACCGAACAACAATTAGCCGATGCACAAAATAGTGTTAATGATGCAAATCAGGCTTTAGCTCAAGCTCAAAATATTCCTATTGAAACCAAAACCAATAAAGATGGAAGCAAAACACAAGATTCTTCAAAAAGAGATGAAGCTATCAGAAATGCTCAAACTCTTTTAGCTACTGCTCAAGCAGAAGTTGACAAAGCTATAGCAGAAAATACCAAAGCAAAAGATGAAGCAGAAAAAATTCAAAAACAAATTGATGATGCTCAAAAAAAACTTGATGAGCTTAAAGGTAAACAAGATGAAGCTCAAACAAATTTAGATAATGCCAAAACTGATTTAGAATCTGCAAAAGCTGAAGAACAAAAAGCTCAAGAAGAACAAGCAAAACAAGCAGAAGAAAAAGAAAAAGCAGAAAAAAATAATGAAGATAATAAAGATAATATTTTTGGGATAAATAAATTAAACCCATTTTCTTTAGATACAAATGAAGAAATTTCATTTTCAAATTTTTGGGGAGATAACAAATTTTTATCTAAACGTCTTGAAGAAAAAGATAACGTAACAGAAGATGAATTTAAAGATATTGCTGAATCTGCAAAAGTAATTTTAAATCAAGATTCTTATTCAGAAAAAGAAGTTAAGGATGTTGAAAATAAATTAAATGGAATTACTCAAATGAGTTTCAATTTAGATAATGAAGATGTAAAAAAATATTCTGAATTAGCAAAAGACTTAAAAGAATATTCAGAAACTCACAAAGATGAAACTGCTAATGAAATAAAAGATGAAGTCTTAGAAATATTTACAGAAATAAATAAAAATAACGGGGTTTCAGATGCAACAATTAATGCGGTAAAACAAAGTTTTAAAGAAATAGGAGTTTCTGAAACCGAAGGTGATAATAGAGGAGAAATGGAAAAATACGGCGGTAATCCTGGAGATGCATGGTGTGCAAGCTTTGTATCTTGGTTATATGGTGAATCACAAGGAACAGATAATAATGATACTTTTGGATACGATATAGCTGTTAGATATTTAAGAGAAGATGCAGAAAAAGCAGGATATTATTCAACTAAAGATTATGAACCTGTTGCAGGTGATATAATGATACAGGAAAATAATGCATCTCATACAGGTATGGTAATAAAAACAGATGCTAATTACATATATACAATCGAAGGAAATGCAGGAAATAAAGTCAGAGCTAAAAAATATTCAAAAGATGGTGAAAGTGTTAACAAAATATCAGGATATATAAGAATGAATGACTGGAAAGGAAGCTCAAATAAACCTATAAATATAGATTATTTGCCTGATGATAAATATGAAGATGCCGACAAAGATTTAGAACAAAGTACATTATAAAAAATAGCTTCCCGATTGGGAAGCTATTAAGTTAATAAATACTTTAAACAGATTAAACACCAACACCTGATTTAGCCTGTTGAACAACTTTTTGTAAAGCTTCTAAAGCATCAGCCGGTAGTCTGTCTATGCCTGCTTTTTCTGTTTCTCTTGATTGAACAAAATTAATTCTGTCATTCATACGAGCAATGAATTGATCAGCATAATCTTTGTTTTTGAAAGAAGCATCAAAACCTTCAATATCCATAATTTCAATATCAGAGAAGTTTTCCCATTTATGGAATTTAGCACTTCCTTCAACAATAGCTTCAATAATACCTAAAGTATGAG
The DNA here is from genome assembly GCA_947625445.1 of Candidatus Gastranaerophilales bacterium. Lineage (GTDB taxonomy): Bacteria > Cyanobacteriota > Vampirovibrionia > Gastranaerophilales > Gastranaerophilaceae > Avigastranaerophilus. Next base: position 245 of record CANQOM010000113.1, on the reverse strand, counting down.
CAGGTTTTACTTTTGTTCCCATAAATTCACCTGTATTTAAGATATAGCAATCAACACCATCTTGTATTAATTGTTTAAATCTTGTATAGTCAGTTGATAAAGGATAAACTCTGAATGGGTTTGCATAAGGTTCAACAACTAAAGCATTAGGGTCAACACCTTTTGCAAGTCTTTCAGCTGATGAACGTTTAGTAGCAAGAGTTGCACCCATAGCAGAACCTAAAGAAGCACCTGATAATTTTAAT
>CANQOM010000112.1 GCA_947625445.1 Candidatus Gastranaerophilales bacterium | reverse complement strand
GAAATTCTTCCTTTAACCCTTCCTTTAAAAACCACTCAAATGATTTTTTCTGAATTTCAATTAAATCCGGCAGATCGTCCAATCTTGTTTTGGGCATGCCCATCGGAGTTATTCTCTCAGAATATTGTTTCTTTAACATTCATTCACCTCTCATTATGTGGTGTACTACAACTATATAAAAATTATTAATTTTTCAACTAAAGGCACTCATAGCCATTATAAAATGATACTTGCTAAAATATCAGCGTCAAGAAAAAAAACGATTTTAAAAGATTTTATTAAACAATTGTTAACATTCATACATTTATGTTACTTTTATTTTCTTAAAATCCTTGCAATATCTTGAATACACTGTCAAGCCCCTTTTGGCAGAATTAAAAAATACCTGCTATTTGGCAGGTATTTTTTAATTCTTTTATCATTTAGAAATTTTATGATTTTTTAGATTCTTCTTCCTCTTCCTTTCCTAAATCAATTCCGGAAAAGGCCGATAATAATGTATTCAAATACATTTCTTCATCTGCAGAACTCATATCTCTAAATGCTTTTATTATATCTTCTTCACTTTGGAATAATTGTTTTAATATATACATACGTTCTGTATTAGAATAATCTTTATTACTCAATATTTCGGACATTGATTTACTGTTACCTTTATATTCTTTTTCTTTAATTTCTTTATCAAAAGTCTCTTTATCTTCGTCTGATATATTGTCAACATTATTTATTCCGATAGCTGAAATTAAATCTTGAAGTTTTTCAGTTTCTTCTGATGAGCTATAATTCTGTTGAATATATTCTCCGATTTCATCTAAACTATAGAATTTATCGTTTAACTTTGCCAAATTATTTTTGTTTTCAACATCTCCGGCAACATTTTTATTATATACATTCATAATAGAATCAATTGCCTCAGAGGATAGATCCTGAATCGTAAATCCCATATTATCCATAACTTTTTTAGCATTACTTAGTTCTGATACAGTTGTATCATTATCTATGTTCTTTAAAAACTTCGTATATGTGTCTTTAATTTTATCACTATATTCTGTCCATAAATCATCTCTAGAAGTTCCTTTTTTATATGCATTATTTAATATTTGCAATGCAGAAAATGCAGAAAAGGGATTATTCTCTACATAGGAGAACAAAGCATCTAAGTCAGATTCGACAAAATCACCTTTGGCAAAATTATCATAAAAACCTTCAAGCATTTTATTACCCTTAACAGATTCAGGATAATAACCTTCAATCTTAACCTTACTTACATCTACCGAATCACTTTTATCTTTTGATTTTGTATCATCTTTATCATCAGATGTTACTTTATCTTCATCACTTTCTTTTTGCAATTCCGTTTGATGTTCTGTAGTAAATTCTACTAATCCTTAATATACAGCTTGTTTTGTTTCTTCATCGTCATAATCAAGTCCTGATTCTTCAAGAAAACTGGTTATTGCACTTTCATTGCTTTCATACCAATTATAAAATTCATCTAAACTGATACTTTCATCAGAAGTTTCACTTCCCAACTGTAAATGTGAATTGTTATAAAATACAGATACTTCTTCATCTGAAAGTTCACCGTCTGTTTCATGTGTTCCGGATTCTGTGTCTGAAAGATATTTTTCATTATGAATAAGGTAATCTTTCATATTAAAATTAATTCCATCTGCCATACATTTTCTCCTTTATTAGTCACATAAGGTACTTATCGACATACAACCATATTTACTTTATATTTGCTGTAAAAAAGTTTACAAAATTTTACATAGGTTATATTTAAGTAAGAATAAATGTTATAATTCCCTCAAATGGCTATAAATTTAAAATCTTTTCATTTTAATATTCAGACAAAAATTTTATTGATGGGACTTTTTTTGGGTTCTGCACTTATTTTTGTATTTTCTATTTTAGTTGTAAATGATATTCAAAATAAAGTTGACAAGGTATATACTGACTTTGCACAATCAATAACAAAGGCTATTGCTATAAATATTTCTAATACCGACATTTCACAAATTAACCCGGAATATTTTTCAGCTTTTATAAACAATAATGATGAAATATCATATTTAGAATTTAAGGATAAAGATAATAATACTTTATATTCATCTAAAAATTACTATCCTCAAAAAGAACAAAATACAATATTAAACATAAGTTCACAGGTTATGGATAATAATGAGCTCAAAGGTTCTGTAACTGTTGGGCTAACAGGAAACGGAATAAAAAAAATATCCTTAGTTACAAAAAAAACATTAACATTTATTTTTATTACTACGTGGTTAATACTTACACTTTTACTTCTATTAAATTTCTTATTAATGTCAAAAGAATTAAGGAAACTATATAAAGGGGTAAAACAAATTTCCACAGGCAAGTTCGGATATATGTTGGAATCAGAGAGTATTCCCGAATTAACAGATGCTTTTAATGACATGTCAAACTTATTATCTCAATATGAAGAAGAAAATATCGAACAACTTACATTGGAACGTAATAAGTTAGAAGCTATATTAATGAGTATTATAAATGGTGTTATAGTCTGCGATAATTTTGATAATGTTGTTTTATCTAATTCTGCGGCACTTCATATGCTTGATATTGAAGAAAAAGACTTTATTAATACTAAAATTCAAAATTTTATTGATTCTCATGGTCAAAAATGTTTTCTTGAAAAGATTGAAGAGTTTAAAGATACACCATTAAATATTATTGAACAAAAACCTGTTGAATTTAATATTGAAGCCGGAAAAAGAACAATTAAAGCAATGATTTCTCCTATGTTTTCAAAACAACAGGATTATGTCGGATATATAATTGTTTTAATTGATATTACAAGAGAAACAGAAGTCAATAAGCTCAAAAATACTTTTATTTCAAATGTTTCTCACGAATTAAGAACTCCGGTTACTGTTTTAAGAACTTATACAGATACATTGTGCAATAATGGCGATGATTTCGATGAAGATACAAAAAAAGAATTTTTAAAAACACTCGATAAAGAAGCAAAAAGACTTCATACTATGGTTAATGATATATTAGATTTTTCAAGATTAGAATCAGGGAATGTATGTTTAAAAAAAGAATATGCGAATATCAATGAACTAATCGAACAAAATATAATGTCAATAAAAATTCTGGCAGATGAAAAGCAAATGAATATAATTTTCAATCCAAAAGATGAACTGCCATTGGTTCCTATTAATATAGAAAGTATGGACAGAGTTATAAGAAATTTACTTTCAAATGCAATAAAATATTCAAATGACGGACAAGATATCATTGTAAAAACCGGGTGTTCTGACGATAAACAAAATTTATGGTTTAGTATTAAAGATAATGGCATAGGGATAGCTAAAGAACATTTAGATAAAATATTTGACAGATTTTACAGAGTTGAAAATTCAACTCATACCATAAAAGGTACAGGCTTAGGTTTGCATCTTGTTAAAATGACTGTTGAAAAACATCATAACGGTAAAATTACCGTAGAAAGCACAGAAAATGAAGGGTCTACTTTTACGGTTTACTTACCTTTAATTATTGATGAAAATGAATTAATATAAATTCAAATACAATATAAAAATATGAGGATAAATACATATGCTTAAAAAATTTCTTTTAATGATTTTATTATTCATTAGCAGTGTTATTATGACAGGTTGTGTTGATGTAAAAATAGATGAAGAAATTACAATAAATAAAGACAAAACTATAGCACATGAACTTAAATGTTTAATTAATAATAATGTAAGTATGTTTGAATCAGAAATAACAGAAGGTTTAATTTCCGGATTAAAAGATGCGGGATTTTCAAATATTTCTCAGATTCGAGAAGGCAACGGTTTTGGAGTTAAAGGAGAATCAATCTCAGCTATTAATGATGATTTAAGTTCCGTTACAAACCAATATATTACAATTACTAATAATACCAGAGATTATTTTATATTTAAACATTATGATATAAATGCTAATTTTGATTTAAACAGTTTAGTCGGAGATGATTACAATCCTAATTTAGTGTCATTATCCGAGTACAAATTTACTCTAAATCTTCCTGTAAAAATATCTAAAACAAATGCAAAAAATGTGTTTAATAATAACAAGAGCGCTACTTGGTATTTTTATGTTGATAATGACAATTTTATCCATATTGAATGTAATGTAATTAACCCCGTAAATTTAATTATATCATTACTCTGTTTAAGTTTAATAATATTATTATCAGTACAAAATTTATTAAGAAAATATTCCAAAACACATAAATGTCCAAAATGCGGTTCTAAAATAAAACAAAATGATATTTATTGCAGTAAATGCGGATATGAATTAAATCTTTCTGAAACTAACAATAATTCTGATGCTCATAATTCAGATAATGAAACCTCTGAAAATCAAGATGAAAAAGGAGATGAAAATAAAAATTCTTTATTTATTACTATAATTATTGTATTTTTTATTGTGATTATTTCTCTTTTATCTGTTTATAAAATTCTTGCATTTATGAAAGATAATTCGAAAGACATTAATCAGGAATTAAATACAAATGAAACTGAAACTTTTCAAGAAAAATCAAAGAATTGTGATGACATAGAAGTAACAGAACTTGCAATAAAAGAATTTAAAGAAAACGACTATTATTATCAATATATAAATACTAATTCTATAAAAGATATAACACTTGAAAATCCTTCATTATCAAGATATGACAATGAAGAAAACAAATATGAATGTCATGGAACCATTACAATAACTTCAAAAGATTCAGGTTTTGAACCTTCATATAATGAAAATAATGCTTACTATAATAAAATTCATTCTGAAAAACAGTCAGAAAACGGGAATTATAATGTTGATGTTTTAAAAAAATATACCACATATAAATGTGACATTGATTATACATCACAAATAACAGACGGAAGAACAATAGTAACTGCAACATACTGCGGAAGCGGAAACTTACTTGAAGATTTAGCTATTCCTACATTTACCTGTGAAGGTAATTGTGATGATATTATTATTGAAAAAGAACAAGAAATACAAGAAGAATTTATTGAAAATAATGAAAATTCTCAAAGAGTAAATGAAAATCAACAAAATGAAGAAACTAAATCCGAATCATTGGAAATAAAAGAAAAACAAGTGCAAAACGAAAATACTTTAAATACCAATACGCCAAAAACACACGATAATGCTGACATTTACAATAACAAATCGGAACTAAACAACAAACCTGAAAATTCTGAAAATAATGAGAACAATTCTTCTGAAATCACAGAAATACCTGAAATTAATCAATAAATAGCATTAAATGTGAAATAAATTAAAATGGTTCTTAAGGACTATTATTTCTCTCTTAAAAAACACTTTTATATAAGTGTGGATATTAAGAGAGGAGAAATAAACAATATGTTTAACGTTAATTTATCATCAAATGCTTACCAAACAAAACAAGACCC
>CANQOM010000111.1 GCA_947625445.1 Candidatus Gastranaerophilales bacterium | reverse complement strand
GGCGGAAGAGGTGCAGTGAGAGAATTAACAGATTTAATATACGAGGTTCAAAAATTATCTGTTTAAATCATAAATGATTTTTTCTCCGATTAAAGTTAAATAAGGATTAATATAATCAAACTTTCTTCTTAAATAGTTACTAATAACGGAAGAATAACCACCTGTAGCTATGATAACTGCTTGAGAACCCAATTCTTTTTCACATTCTCTGATGAGTCCGTCAATCATAGTAGCATGTCCTAATACTACACCTGATAACATCGCATCTATAGTATTTCTTCCTATTACACTTTTAGGTATTTCTATATTGAGATTTGGCAACTTAGATGTTTTTCTACTTAAAGCCTCAGCCTGTATTTTCATACCGGCAGTAATAATTCCTCCCATAAATTCATTATCTTGATTTACTATATCAAAAGAAGTAGCAGTTCCAAAATCAACAACAATAGCAGGAACAGAATACAATTTTGAAGCAGCACAAGCATTCGCAATTCTATCTGCACCGATTTGAGAAGGATTATCTGTTTTTAATACAACATTTGTTTTTAATTTATGAGATATTACTAAAGATTTTATGCCTATATATTTACTTAAAGCAGTTTCTATTTTTTCAGTTAATTGTATAACAACACTTGAAATAATAGCATCTTTAATTTGAGTTTCAATCCCGTTTTCTCTTAATAAATTTTTAATAAAGATTCCGTATTCATCTTCTGTTCTTGTAATATCTGTTGACAAGCGCCAAAAATGAATTATTTCATTTTCTCTGAACACTCCTAATGTTATATTAGTATTCCCAATATCAATTATTAAAATCATCTTATTTCCTTTTTTTCATTCTACCAAAAAAATATTTCATGCTAAAATTTAAGTAGTCGGAATATTTATAATATTATATTTTCAGGAGAAGAAAAATGTTGGATTTTTTAATTCAAAGTTTCCAAATAAAATCAATGAGTATATACGAGGCAATAATGTTAATATGCTTTGGCGCAAGCTGGCCTTTTGCGGTTGTTAAAACATATAAGACAAAATCTGTTAAAGGTAAAAGCAGACTTTTTTTAAGTTTAATAATAATAGGTTATATTTTTGGTATGATTAATAAAATCATCAATACTGTGGATATTGTTTTTTGGTTATATGTTATAAACTTATTATTAGTAAGTACAGATTTATTTTTATGTCTTTTATACAGAAGTAAAGAGAAATAGTAAGGGTAATTATGAATAAGAAATACTTTTTTCCATTATTAATAGGATTGTTAACAATAATAAATTTAAAAGCAGATGCAAATACCATAACTCCGGTACCTGCAGAAACCAGTTTAAAAGAAACAGTTAGAGTAGAAGCTGAAAATAATGATATTCAAAAACCAAAAGAAAAAAGTATCATAGAAAAAATAAGTTTGAAAAATAAATTTCAAAAAACTCCCGAAAGCCAAATCGAAGATTTTGTGAAAAAATATAACCGCTACTCTCAAAAGAACGAAATTGAAAAATTAAAAGAATTATATGATGAAAATTATGTAAATAATGACGGATTTGATAAAAATACCGTATTTAAACTGATGCAAATGGCTCAAAATGCTTATGACGAAGTTGATTATGAAACTGTCATTGAAAAAATAGAAGTAAATGGCAATTATGCAACAGTAACCGCAAAAGAAACCGCTAACGGAATTACAACAAAAACTATTAATAGTATTGAAGACAAAGGTTCAATATACTCAGAAGTTTATTACACAAATTATTTGAAAAAAGAAGGTAATAAATGGAAAATACTTTCAACAGAAGTCAAATCCGAAATAGTAATATTAAAATACGGCGAAGCAAAAAATATGGAATTTCAAATTACCGCACCTGACTATATTTCATCGGATGCTGAATATGAAATAACTGCAAGAACCGAAGCACCGCCAGAGTCATTTATAGTCGGTTCAATTATTAACGAGCCTATAGTCTTCCCTGTTACTCAAAATAATGATGTATATAGAGCAGTTAAATCTGACGAAATTGCAAGAGTTGTCAAATCTAACTCTGATAACAATAACGAATATGCAACGGTTACACTTGCAGTAACCCGTGCAATGCTTGAACCGCCTACTGTTGTTATTAATATGACAGGGATGGCATTTATTATGAAACGTGTTAACGTCATTAAGAAAAAAGAACTAAAGCTTGAAGAGGTAACAGTTGATGGAAAATCGGAAGGATGATTCCAAGCTTTTTAACCCCATCTCTATATTATTGTATTTTGGATTCTGGTTATCCTTTATTTTAGTTGCTTTTTGTCTTAAAGGATTAATTCTTGAAAAAATAACTAAATTAACAATATTTCATAATAAAAATCCTTTTTTTTCCATATACGAAATTCACAACTCCGGTGCGGCATTTAATATTTTAGCCAATCAACAAAATTTTATTATCATTTCATCTATAATTGCAATAATAATACTTACTGTTATTCAAATTAAATATTCAGCTAAAATTTCAGCTTATAGCAGTTTTGCCATGGGACTTTTAAGTGCGGGCATATCGATGAATACTTTAGAAAGAATAAATTACGGATATGTTATAGACTATTTTTACATAAATCTTATACCCAATATGCCGGTATTTAATATCGCTGATATTATGATTGTACTTGGAGCTATATTTCTTATTTGTTCAATACTTAAGAAATGACAGGAATTGATATATGGTAAAAAAATATATTTTTAATGTACAAACACAAAATTCCCAAATCAGGCTGGATTCTTATCTCGCAGCACAAACAATATTTAACTCAAGAAATCAAATACAAAATCTAATAAAAAAAGAATTGGTTTTTGTTAACGGAGAAGTAAGAAAAGCATCTTTTAAAGTAATGAATGATGATGAAATATCAGTAATTTTAAATGAAGATTTTTCACCAATTATAGAAAAGGAAAATATAAAACTTGACATTTTATATGAAGATAATGAAATGCTTGTAATAAATAAGCCTAAAAATATGCTGACACATCCTACTGCAAAAGAGACAAAAGGCACTCTGGTTAATGCATTATTATTTAAATACGGATATGAAGGCTTGTCAGATATGAACGGGATTATGCGTCCGGGAATTATTCACAGACTGGACAGAAACACTTCAGGACTTTTAATGGTTGCAAAAACGAACCATGCACATGAAATTTTATCAGAAGAAATAAAAACAAAAACCGCAAAAAGAAAGTATCTTGCAATAGTACACGGAAATTTTGATAAAGAAGAAGGGACACTGGATTTCCCAATAGAAAGAAACCCTAAAAAACCTGAACAAATGGCGGTTATTGAAGGCGGAAAACCTTCTGTTACTCATTACAAAGTTATTGAACAATTTAAGGGATTTTCATATATTGAATTAAGCCTTGAAACGGGACGCACTCATCAAATAAGAGTTCATATGAACTATATTAATCATCCAATAATCAATGATTCTTTATACAATAAAATTCCTTTCAGAGTGAAAACTCAAGAGCAAGCCCTTCAATCATACTTCCTTCAATTTAAAAGTGTTATAAATGATGATATAATTAAACTTGAAATACAACCTGATAATGATATTCAAAAAGTTTTAAAATATTTAAGGAGTATAAAATAATGAAAAATTTAGCAATGTTTATATTAGAAATGATTTTATTAGCGATATTAGCATATATAATTATCAAAACAAATACTGTAAAAGAGGTTGTAAGTATTCCAATTCCTTTTTTAGACACAGTATATTCTCTTAAATTTTCAATAATTGTTGTAGTTGCATACTTTATAGGATTAATAGCAGGGCTTCTGCATTCAGTAGTATCAACAAATAAATATAAAAATCAACTTAAACAATATGAGAAAAGAAACGAAAAATTAGCTCTAAAAAGTGAAACAGATACTGATGATATAGAAGCATTAAAAAGAAAAATTAATTCATTGGAAATTGCCCTGCAAAATTCCATAAATAATAAACAATCATAATTTAATTAATATTGAAATTATATTATAAATTTTTTTTAGCTTTGTCTTAGAACATTTATTGAGTAATAAAACTATATTTTTTATAATTTCTTCATTATCGTTATTTTGGTTATACAATAATAATTCTGCCGGACAAATTTTAAATGCCTTGCAAATATTATCAATAGTCTTTGCATTAGGTTGATAGCGATTTCTTTCAATATTTGACAAACCTTGCAGACTCAACCCTATTTTTTCGGCAAATTCTTCCTGAGTTAAAGAATTAACCTGTCTTAATTTTTTTATGTTTGAATTTATTAATTTTTGGTAATCCATTTTAATAATTTATAATATACGGTTAATTAGTTTAATAAACTAATTAACTAATTATATGGCTATTTAATTATAAGAAATGTAACAAAACAATATAAAATTTAGCATTTTAAGAAAAGGAAATTACTTTATTAAATCACAAGTAAAAATTATTAAATAAAAAAGGAGATTCGATATGTTAGTAAATTCTGTATCTAATGGCGGAACTGAACAAGTTAAATTTTCAGGAGAAAAAAAGATAAGTTCTGAAAAGCCTCAACAAACAAAACAATTAAACAAAAAAGCAATAGCAATTGCATCAGCAGCTGCTACTGCAGCGGCAGTTGCAGTTATTGCAGTTACAAGTAAAAAACCTGCAAAATTAAAATCAATTACTTTTGACAAAGGAATCGCAAAACTTCACGGCAAAAATTTTACCGGAACAATATGTGATAAATTAAAGAACGGAAAAGAAGTTGTTTTACAATATAAAGACGGAGCCATTCAACATTCAAATATAACTGCAAAAAACGGTGAAAAGAAATTATTAACCTTTATTGAAGGAGCAAAAGGTAAATCAATTAGAAAATCAGAAACAATATTTAAATCTAACGGAAAAGATATTGTAAGTACAGTTTTTAATGATACAGGGAAGAAAAAATCTTCTCTAGTTCTTACAAAAAAAGACGGAGACACATTTAGAGAAATATTAACCCATTTTAATAAAAAAGGTATGAAATATAAGACAGTAAAATCTGAATACAACATAAACGGGCTAAAAGATAGCAAATTCCCACTTATACATGAATTTTTTGACAGAAACGGGAAATTATCAGCAGTTGTAAATCAAAGCAGTTATGATTCTGCAATAGACTCAATAGTTCATTATGCACCAAACGGGAAAACAATAAAATCAACTTATAAGACTAATATAAATTTCGATCCGCGTACAAACAAAGTTTATGACAAACTTGCAGATAGAACATATAGACTTGACGGCGGACATGTAATTACTACTGCATTTGGTGAAGAAAGCGGTTCAAATTTGATGGCTAACACTTTAAGAAGCTTCATTGGTGATTTTAGAGCTTCCGGAAATAAAGGTATAAATAATGCACAAATGGATGGAATAAAAGATTTTATATTAAAAAATGTATAATATATAAGTCATTTAAATAAAAAGGTCAGTTAATTATAACTGACCTTTTTTATTTTAAAAAACTTAATTTATATAAATACAAAGCGTTGACAATGAATTATGCTTGTAGTATCAA